>CAMYRF010000034.1 GCA_947296775.1 uncultured Mycoplasmatota bacterium | reverse complement strand
GTATTAAGGCAGCAAAATTATAATAACCTTTTAAGAGAAGAACCGTTTAAAGGTTCAGATTATATAGAAAATTCTTGAAAAACAAAAAAATAAATGTTAATATAAAATAAGAATAAGGAGGAGTAAAATGACATTTTTAACAAATTGGGTTTTCTGGGTCATTGTTATTGCAATAATAATTATAATGGCACTCATCGGATACCTTGCAGAGGGAACAGAATTAGATTCGAAAAGCAAAAAGAAAAACAAAGAAAACAAAGTAGAAGCACCAAAAGATGTAGAAGAAGTTACAGTCGTAGCCGAAACAAATGAGCCAAGCGCTTGGACTGGTGAGATTCAAAAAGATGAACGTCATGAACAAACTCATGATGTACCAAGTATTGATGACTGGACAACAATTCCAACAGATAATATAGAAATAGATACTATAAATACAGAAACAATAGAAAATAGTAATAATGATCAAATGTTTAGTGAAATGTCGCCAAACAGTACTACACCAAATGCAGAAATAATTGCAGAGCCAGTAAATCCTGCCGTTCTAGAAAATTTAGATGCACCATTAACTGATGTTGCAACAGAACCAGCTCCAGTAGTAGAACCAATCTCAACATTAGAACCAACTGTAGAAATACCAACAGAAATAAAAGAAGTAATACCTGCAGTAGAACCAGTAGCTGAAAATCCAGTTACAGAGACCTTAGAAACAAACTTTAAAGAAAAAGTGGAAACTACAAAGACACCTGCAGAAAATGCACCGATTGAACCCGCACCAATTTTTGAGGTACCAACTTTAGAACAAGAACCACAAATCCAAAATACAGAAACTTTAGAAACACCAAAAGAAGAATTAGAAACAAAAGAACAATCCACAAAAAATGAAACAGTTGAAGACATTTGGAAATAGTAGCCAAACAAAAGGTGGCTACTTTTTATTTCTAAAAATCCATAAAATAATTTTAAAACTACACTTAAATATGTTATAATTGAAATAACACAAAATTGGAGGTATGTTAATGACAGTAGATTCAATATTAGATTTAACTGGGAAAATATTAGATGTATTATTAGTATGGGCTTTACTATACTATGCATTAAAAAGTTTAAGAAAAAACGTAAAAATGGTATTACTATTTAAAGGTATTTTAGTTATTCTTGTAATCAAAGTAATATCATATTTTCTAGATTTAGTTACAATAGGATATATTATTGACTATATAATTGAATGGGCACCATTCGCACTTATTGTAATTTTCCAACCAGAAATCAGAGACGCATTAGAACAACTTGGAAGAACAAAATTACTTGGACGCCGTAAAACGTTATCGTTTAGTGAAAGGGAACGAACAATAAACGAAATTGTTGGTGCCTTAGATAATTTAAGAAAACAAAAAATGGGAGCTTTAATAGTTATCGAAAAAGATACAAGTTTAGCAAACTACATTACAAAATCACAAAAAATATATGCAGAAGTAACAAATCCATTATTAACAGCTATATTCTTTGTAAATAATCCATTACATGATGGCGGAGTTATTATTCAAGGAGATCAAATCGCTTGTGCAAACACAGTTTTCCCGACAAGTACCAACATCAATATCAGTAAAAGATTGGGAACAAGACATAGAGCTGCATTAGGCATTTCCGAACAAACAGATTGTATAGCTATTGTCCTTTCAGAAGAAACAGGTCGTATTTCTATCGCCAGTGGTGGCAAACTAATCTATAATGTCTCACTTGATGAATTAAAAGTTAGACTATTAGAAGGAACCGCACCATCCAAGAAATTGCTTGTAGAAGATGAGGAGGTAAATGTACATGAAGAAAACTAGAAAAAAAAGTATATTTAAAAAATTTGCAAACTTCATAGACAAAAAAATCGTCATGCCAATTACCAGATTAGTAGTAAAAATTTCAAACGGTTTTGAAAACTCTGAAAAAACATTAGAAGGATGGCTTTCAAAGCAAAATACCTTATTGTTCGTTTCATTATTATGCGCTATTGCTGTATTTATTATAATTGACCAAAAAATAATAGTTTTTACAAACCAAACAGCCGAAGTTATTAAAGATCAAAAAGTAGAAGCAATATATAATGAAGAAGCCTACGTAGTTGAAGGGCTTCCAGAAACAGTAGATATAACCCTTATGGGAAATCGTTCAGATTTATTCATCGCTAAACAATCATCAACCTCAAAAGTTGTAGTTGATCTAAGTGGGTTAAAACCTGGTCCACATAAAGTAAATATTGAATACAGTCAACCATTAAATTCAATAGAATACAGTGTTAATCCATCAGTTGCAAATGTAAATATCTATACAAAAGTATCAGAAACAAAAACCCTAACCGTAGATGTGTTAAATCAAGATAATTTAGATGATAAACTAGTAATCAATAGTATCACACCAGATGCAGATCAAGTAGTAATAAAAGGAACAGACGATAAAAACGCTGCCAACAGTCTAACAAAAGTTGCAACCGTAAAAGCTTTAGTAGACATTGATGAACTAACCAATCAATCCGCAGGCACCATAACTGTAAAAGACGTTCCTCTAAAAGCATACGATAAAGACGGTAATACGCTAGATGTTGAAATCGTTCCATCAAAAATAAACGTTGATTTAGAAATTGATTCTCCAAGTAAAGAAGTACCTATAAAAATAATTCCAAAAGGAGAAATAGGATTTGGTAAAGCAATTAGTTCAATCGACATGAGCGATTCAAATGTAACCGTTTATGGTTCAAGAAGTGTTCTAGATAAATTAGAATATATCCCGCTTGAAGTGGATGTTAGTGGATTGAAAGAAAATAGAGAATATAAATTAGATTTAACAAAACCAAAAGGTGTTAGATCAATGAATTTAAATAACGTTAGTCTTAAATTCACTTTAGGAGATTCTACTGATAAAGACATCGAAGATATCAATATTGATGTTAGAAATCTAAATGACGCTTATAGCGTTCAAGGAACTAGTGAAAATGATATTAAAGTTACAGTAAATGTTAAGGGAGTTGATTCAGTATTAAAAGGATTAACTGCAGAAGATATAGTAGCTTACATCGATTTAAAAGATTATACCCCAGGAGAATATGAAATTCCAGTAAAAGTAGAAGGAACAGACTCACGTGTTGGTTATTTATCAAAAACCAAAAAAGTAAAAATAAAAATCGTCGAAAAATAACTGCGAAAGCAGTTTTTTTCTTGACATTATAACCCAAAAAAGTTATTATAAAGATAAAAGAATAGGAGGAAAATATGGAATTTTTAAAAGAAATAAAATCATCATTATTAATAATGTCAGGTTTTTATATTATAGTAGGACTTGTAATGCTTATTGCGCCAGGGTTTGTTGGTAATTCAATTTGCTATCTAATAGGCGCACTATGCTTAATAGTTGGTGGACTAGCATTATATACATACATTGCTTCAGAAGTTTATGGATCATTAGGAGCGGCATTATTAATCATTGCCATCATATTTATCGCATGTGGCATATTTATTATTCTAAACCCAGAAACATTTTTATCATTTGTTCCAATAATCATGGGAGTAATATTAGTAGTAGATGCCTTTGGAAAAATGCAATCATCTATGACATTAAAAAAATATGGTTATAACTATTGGTGGGAAGTGATGGTAGCGGCAGCAATTATATTTGTGTTCGGTATATTATTACTATTCAACCCATTTGATTCACTAATACTTCTTATAAGAATGTTAGGAATATTCTTAGCAATCGACGGATTAGCCAATTTACTAACAGTATTAAGTTATACCAAAATAGAAAAAGCTATCAAATAATTGATAGTTTTTTTAATCATGAAAATGACGGAATAAAAGCCCAATATTAATTAATCCTGCAATACCAACTAATGTGTAAACAATTCTAGCTATACCATTAGAACCAAAAATCATTTCTACAAGATTAAAGTCAAAAATACCAATAAGGCCCCAGTTAATCGCACCAATTATTGTAATAACTAAACATGTCTTTTGTAAAATTTCCATAATGCACTCCTTCCTATTTTGTTTTTATTATTGACACAAAAATCAAAAATATTCATTCATATTTCATAAAATCATCCATATACTTAATTGAAAGTTGAAAGATGGTGGAAAAATGAAAAAAATATGTTTAATACTATGTGCATGTTTACTGCTTGTTGGTTGTGGAACTTACAGTACAAAAGACGCAGTAAAAGATTTAGAAAAAATGATAAATAATCTTAAAGGTTATAATTTAACAGGAACACTAGAAATAACAAATAACGATGATGTATATAAATATGATGTTGAGGCATCATATACTAAAGAAGATAATTTTAGAGTATCATTAAAAAATAAAACCAATAACCATGAACAAATAATCCTAAAAAACAATGATGGAGTATACGTATTAACTCCAAGCTTAAATAAAAGTTTTAAATTCCAAAGTGATTGGCCATATAATAATTCTCAAACATATCTATTACAAACGCTTTTAAGTGATATCCAAAATGATGATAAAAAAGAATTCAAAACAACAGCCAATAATTATATCTTTACGACAACTGTAAACTATCCAAACAATAATGATCTAGTAAAACAAAATATTTATTTCGATAAAAAACTTAATCCAAAAAAAGTAGAAGTAATGAATAAAGAAGGCGATATATTAATAAAAATGAATTTCAATAAAGTCGATTTAAAAGCCGAATTCAAAGATAACTATTTTAATTTAGAACAAAATATGAAAACCGCAAAAACAGAAAATACCACAAAAACAGTCAGCAAAATAGAAGGAGACACATATCCTATGTACATTCCTGAAAATACCAAACTCGCTGATAAAGAAGTCGTAGAAGTCGATGATAGCCAAAGAGTAATTATGACATTTGAAGGAGAAAATCCATTTATGTTCGTTCAGCAAACAGCAAACGTCGAAGATGAACTTGCCATAGTATCAGTATATGGCGAACCATTCCAATTAGCAACTAGTGTTGCCGCTGTATCAGACAATATGATTAGTTGGGTATCAAATGGCATAGAATATTATGTCGTTGCTGACAACATGAGTAAAGACGAATTAATGAATGTTGCCAATTCTGTTTCCGCAATGCCAGTGAGTAAATAAACTTTAAATTTTTAAATAAATGTGTTATAATGGTAGCCAGGTGATATAATGAGTAACAAAAAAAAGAATACCAAAAAAAACACAAGAAAAATAAATGAAAATCAAAAAATAAAAGAAATAATAAAAGAAAGCAAAGAAATTGAAGAATTTGTAGTAGAAGAACCAAAAAAAGAAAAAAAGAAAGAAAAACATAAAACAGAAAAGCCAAAAAAAGAAAAAACTACTATTGAACCAAGCACAAACAATGAAATGATTAAACTATTAAAGATAGTTTTAATTGTTACAGGTGTAATGCTAGTATTCTATGGGATTACGATCATCGCAACAAATAAAGCTGATGAAAAATTAGATGAACAAAACCAAAACGAAGAAGCAACCAAAACAGAAATTCAATACGAAAATATTATGATTGGTTCAATGCTTAGCCATCCAGGCACTTACTATGTTTTAATTGAAGAAGAAGACGATAACCGTTTACCAGAATATGAATCATTAATTACCACAATAAAAGCCGGTGAAGATGCACCAACTATTTATAAAGCTAATTTAACTGATTCATTCAATAAAACATATTTAGGAAAAGAGCAAAACTACTATGTAGATGATTTGGCAGACTTTAAAGTAAAAGGCACAACACTAGTAAAAATTAAAGATGGAAAAATAGAAACTGTTAGCGATAATCATGACGCTATCAAAAATAAATTAAATGAGTTAGCTTAAGAGATATGCAAATAAGTATATCTCTTTTATATAAGTATAAAAAATACTATAAATTAGATATGTCAAACAAAAGCCAAAAATCAAACATTTTTAAAATAACCATTAAGTAAAAATCGGATATGTGATATACTGTAAATATGCATGACGAGAATAAAAAAGAAGGATGATAATATGCCAAAGAAAGTAGAACAAGCCACAACAGAAAAACTTCATAAACTCGCTAAAGCGATGGGAGATGAAGAAACACCAAAAACAGAAAACAAAAAAAGTCCCAAAATAAAAAAAGCAAGGCCAAAAGTATTCAAAACAACTGAAGTAGTTGGCTTGATGCTTATAACTGTTGTAGTGAGCCTAACGTTAGGTGGATTATTTACTTACAAAATATTCAATAGTCATGGGGAACTAGTCGAAGCCGAACTACAAGATTTTATAAAAAATTATCAATATATATTAGATAATTATAATGGTGACATCAATAAAGAAGAACTGCTAGATGCCGCATTAGAAGGAATACTTACAAAATTAGATAAAAATTCAACATTTCTAGATTCTAACGCTGCCAAAAATTTTAACATTTCATTAGAAGGTAGCTATGAGGGAATTGGAATCGAAATATACAACGATGAGGCAGGAAATATTATAATCAATAGAGTGTTTAAAGAAAGCCCTGCTGACAAAGCCGGATTAACAACTGGCGATATAATAATAAAAGCAAATGGTAAAGACGTAAGTAAAATGCGAACTAGCGATTTTGTTGAATTAATAGATAAAAATAAATACAGTAAAATAAGCCTAGTATATATAAGGAATGGAAAAGAATATAAAACAACAGTCACCAGAACAAATATTAAACTGCAATCAGTCCAATCAAAAACATATACATATAATTCACAAAAGATTGGATATATAAGAATTAGCATTTTTGCTAATAACACATATGAACAATTTAAAAAGAAATTTGAAGCCCTACAAAAAGAGAAAGTAAATTCACTAATAATTGATTTACGTGATAATTCTGGTGGGTACTTATCAACTGCCGAAAATATAATATCTTTATTTCTAGATTCTAGCCACCCTATTTATCAAATTCAAAAACAAGGAGTAACTACCAAATATTATTCCAAAGGTAAAAAAGATCAAAAATTAAAAATCGCTATTCTTGTAAATGGTTCTAGTGCGTCAGCGTCTGAAATATTAACCTCGGCTTTAATGGAACAAGATGGGGCGATAGTAATCGGTGAAAAAACTTATGGTAAAGGCACTGTTCAAGAACTTCAGGATTTGACAAACGGCGACAAATACAAACTAACCACAAAAAACTGGTTAACCTCAAAAGGTAATTGGATTGATCAAAAAGGAATCGAACCAAACATCAAAATAGAACTATCAGATGAATACACGAAAAACCCTACTGAAGAAAATGACAATCAATTACAAACGGCGCTAAAAGAATTAATAAAATAGAAACTGAGAGAGCAAAAATAAATAAGAATGTTTTCTTTTTGGTTGAAAAACAGTTATAATAATATATAGGAAGTGGTTAGATGAAAAAATTAAAAGTAGGAGATAGACTGCAAATACAGTGCTACAAACACGATGGGAAAGTCCATCGCTGTTGGGATGAAGCTGTTGTATTAGATATAAAGAAAGATTATATAGTATTTGGAAACGAAAAAACATTAGTAATAGAAGCGCAAGGGAACACATGGAGGACTAAAGAACCCGCGGTTATGTATTTTTTTAAAGATAAATGGTATAACATAATTGTCCAATTAAAAAAAGAAGGAGTAACTTATTATTGTAATATAGCCACACCTTTTATAATAGAAGAAGGTACAATAAAATATATAGATTACGATTTAGATTTGCGAATTTTTCCAAATGGAAGTTTTAAAATTTTAGATAAACAAGAATATAAATATCATAAAAAGAAAATGGGTTACTCAAAAGAATTAGACATGGTTATAAATAATTCACTTTCAGAATTAATAACTGATTATCAAAATCATGCTTCAATGTTTGAC
>CAMYRF010000033.1 GCA_947296775.1 uncultured Mycoplasmatota bacterium | reverse complement strand
GCTGTAGAGGATATATTAATTGAAGAAGTTACAAGAACCAAGAAAGAAGCTAATACCGAATTTTATAATCGTTCTTTTGTTATTGTTACTAATCCTAATACTGGTGAAATCTTAGCGATGGCTGGAAAACAAATTAAAGAGGAAAATGGTCAAACTAAAATTTATGATTATACACCAGGAATTTTAACTTCGCCTGTTGTTATGGGATCAGTTGTTAAGGGAGCGAGTCAAATTGTTGGCTATAATACTGGGGCACTTAAGATTGGTGAATATCGTCAAGATACGTGTGTTAAAATAGCGGCGACTCCTGAAAAGTGTTCTTGGAAGCAGCTTGGTAGATTAAACGATATTACAGCGCTTGCTCAATCTTCTAATACTTATCAATTTTATACAGCTATTAAAGTAGGTCATGGAAATTATAAGTATAATAAACCTTTAACGGTTGATAAAGCAGCTTTTGATACTTATCGTAATACTTTTAAACAGTTTGGTCTTGGAATTAAAACCGGAATTGATTTACCAGTTGAAAGTTTGGGCTACCAAGGTTCTAAAACAGGGGCTGGGTATTTACTTGACTTTTCTATTGGTCAGTATGATACTTATACACCAATTCAACTTGCTCAATATATTGGTACTATTGCTAATGGTGGTAAAAGAATGCAGCCTTATTTGTATAAGGGATTATATGAAGATGGTAAGATTAAGGATGAGGTTACTTCTAAGGAATTGAATAAAGTTGATACTAAACCAGAGTTTATGGATAGAGTGCATCAAGGATTTGAGGCGGTATTAAAATATGGCACTGGTGCAGGTTATATTGATATGACTTATAAACCAGCTGGAAAAACAGGGACTAGTCAAAGTTTTATTGATACTGATAATGATGGAGTAGTTGATAAAGAAACTATTACAACTACTTTTGCAGCTTATGCACCTAGTGATAACCCAAAAGTTACTTTTACTATTATTTCGCCTGATGTTTCTAGGAATGATGGAAGGACTAATCATCAATCTGGTATTAATAAGAGAATTGCTCAGGCAATTTCAAAAAAATACTTTGAAATTTACAAATAATTTGTTATAATGTAAATAGACATGTAAAAAAGGAGGGATATTATGGCAAAAAAAGGAGAAGCAAGAGAAAATATCACACTTGTTTGTACTGTTTGTAAAGAAGAAAATTATCGTGTAGAAAAAAATAAAAGAAACACTCCTGAACGTTTGGAATTAAAAAAACATTGTCCAAAATGTAACAAAACTACTTTACATAAAGAGAAAAAATAATAGGAGGGTTTTATGATTAATATAAACGACATTAAGAATGGTATGACAATTATTGTTGACGGGAACATTTGTCAAATAGTTGAATTTATGCATGTTAAGCCAGGAAAAGGCCCTGCTTTTGTACGAATTAAACTTAAAAATTTGAGAACTGGGTCAACAGTTGAACAAACATTTAATACTAATATTAAATTTGAAAGAGCTAACATTAATAAAACTTCAATGCAGTTTTTATATGAAAATGGTGGGAAATACAATTTCATGGATATGGAAACTTATGAACAAATTGAACTTGATAAAGATAGTTTAGGAGAGGATTCTAAATATCTAAAAGAAGGTATTAATGTTGATATTTCATTTTATGGTAGTGAAGTTTTAGGTCTTAGTTTACCAGATAAGATTGAATATGTGGTTGAAAGTACTGAACCAGCAGTAAAGGGCAATACTGCTACTAATGCTACTAAAGAAGCTGTTTTAGAAAACGGACTTTCTATTAAAGTTCCATTATTTATTAATGAAGGTGAAACTGTTATTGTTTCAACTAAAGATGGAAAGTACGATTCTAGAGCTTAATTAAAAGGATAAAGAATAAAAAGAGGTGGGAATATGTTGGAAAAGGATAGATTTTTAGAGATTAAAAATTTAGCGCAAAACATTAGAAATGAAAATGAAAATTTATTTGAAGCTTTTAAAATGGAATCTCCAGAGGATGCTATTAGAGAAAAGGAAGAGTTTGTTGAAACTATTATCGATAGTATGGAGGAAACTTTTAGTGAAGGCGAGAATGGTAAAGAAGAAAAACAAATTTTCCGTGCTAATATTTTAATTCCTGATGACGATGATTTTTTAGATACATATTCTAAAGATAAAAATATTCGTAATTTAATGAATACTTATGGTGTTGGAATTGAAGATGTTATGAGTAAAATTACAGAACTTAATATTTATGCTGATTATCTTGAAGAAAGTAAAAAATCTAAGCCAGCTAAGGTTTCTAAGAAAATAGAGGAAAAAGAAGAGTCTGAAGATTTTGTTGATGCTATGGTTAATCTATCTACTAGTGATGCTGCAAGCTTACTAGATGAAATTGAAAATTTATCTAATGCGATGGAAGAATTTAATATTACTGATGAAGAATCTTTTGAAGAACCTTTTGATGATTCTGACTTTATGGCTGATGATTCGTTTGATATTTCTGAAATTGAAATTGGAGATGAACCATTAGTAGAAGAAAAAGAAGATGTTTCTGAAGAGACTGATTATTCAAGTGATATGTCTATTGATGATATAAGTGAAGCAGTAGATGGCTTTGTAGATGATTATAATAGTATTCAAGCTGATTTAGATAAATTAAATCAGGAGCTTAAAGAAAATAAAAAAATAGCTGAAGAGCAAAAGAAGCAAATTAAATCTTTAAGAGAAGAAGCTTATTCTCTTAGAAAAAATAATTTAGAAAGTGTTAGAACTTTAAAAGCTGCTCGTCAAGAAAATGAAAAATTAGAAAATGAAAATGCTATTTTAAAAGAACAAGTAAAATCAATGGAAGATAAACTTAAACGTTCTTCAATTTTACTTAAGAAAATTTACAACAGTATTCCTAGAAAATAATAAATAAAATTTAAATCACAATTGGTGATTTTTTTTCTTTGTGGTATGATTTTTTGTTGCCAAGTGAAATAAAAAAGTTTATAATATTAATATAATAGGATAGTGTAGAGAGGTATGAAAAAATGGGACAAGCTAAGAAACGAAATATTATTATTGGAGTATTATGCGGGATATTACTTTTAATGGTGGCTGGTTATGCCGCATTTAATACGGTACTTAATATTAATGGTTTAACAAAAATTTCAAGCAATTGGGATATTAGAATAACTAATATAACTACTAAACAAATAGTGGGAGGGGCTAGTAATGCTGAAAATCCAACTTATACAGATTTAACAGCTACGTTTAAGGCAAATTTGGTGTCCCCAGGTGATAGCATTGAGTATGATGTAACTATATCAAACCAAGGAACAGTAAATGCAAAATTAGATAAAATTAATGTTACTCCCTCAAATAACTCAGCAATTAAATTTACTACAAGTGGTTTGGTTGTGGGAGATAAGTTAAATGCTGGAACATCTTCGGTTTTAACCGTAAAGGTTGAGTATGATAAAAATGTAACTTTACAACCAGAAAGTACAATTGGAACTTTATCAGTAACTTTAGATTATGTTCAAGATGATGGTAATACAGTGGTAGATCCTACACCAGTTCCTAGTGAAGAGGCTATTTATAGATTTGGTATGGATAGTGTAAGTGTTGGAGATTCTGTAGATTCTATAAATGGAATAACTACTGACTATACTACGTTGGATCAAGATGTATTTATCAAGCATACAGTTGCGGACTCTAAAGTCTCTGGAACAGAAGCTTGTATGATTAAAGATGGTATATTACAATGTTTAAAACCTGGTGATTATACATCTACTAATGAAACTTTATTAAATATTTTTGGTAATGATGCATGCGAAGTAGGAGATTTTGGGACTCGTTGTAAAGCTGAAGTTGTAAGTGTACTTGCTATTCCTGATGGTGATATTTATGTATATAGTGGTACTGCTGATTGTGATATTTATGCTGATGGATCATCTGAATGTTTTGGTTAATATGATTATTAAATTACAGGCTTTTGCTTGTGATTTTTTTATGTTTTGCGCAAATTTTGGAAACCTTTGGAGAATCCGACCTTATTTTTCAATAAACTAGTATAAAATTGCTTGACAAACATAATATTAATATGTATAATCAATAAGGAAATGAAAAAAGGAAAGAAGAAGTATCCACTTCTCACCCGATTACCAAAGGTAATGGGTAAACGCCAAAAAGCTTAAAAAACTGACGGGTAAAGTGGATGCATCTTGCATTCACTTTTTTATTGGAGGTGTCAAGTATCGCAAGTAAAAATAAAGATTTATTCATCAATGAGCAAATTCGTGCTAAAGAAGTTATGATTATTGGACCAAATGGTGAACAATTAGGAGTAAAACCTATTAAGGATGCTCTTACTTTAGCGTCTTATGCTGGGTTTGATTTAGTTTTAATTAATCCTAAAGGAACTCCACCAGTTTGTAAAATAATGGATTATAATCGTTATAAATACGATCAAAAGAAAAAACAAAAAGAAAACATGAAGAGACAAAGAGAAGCTAATTTGGAAATGAAAGAATATAGATTATCTGTCTCTATTGATGTTCATGATTTTAATACTCGTGTTAATAATGCGACAAAGTATTTACAAAAAGGACACAAGGTTAAAGTATCTGTTCGTTTCAAAGGTAGAGAAATGGCTCATACACATCTAGGAAAAGACGTTTTATTACGTTTTGCTGATGCTACTAAAGAAGTTTCTACTATTGAAATGCAACCTAAATTAGATGGTCGATTCATGACAATGATGCTCGCACCAATTAAAGAAAAATAGGAGGAATTAATTATGGCGAATAAAGTTAAAGCAAAAACTCACAAAGGGTTATCAAAAGTAGTCAGAAAAAGAAAAGGTGGTTCTTATAAATACCAACCTGCTAACAAAAACCATAAATTAACTCACAAAAGTAATGCTTCAAGAAGAAGAAGACATCACGATTCAGAAATGGCTAGTTCTGATATTAAAAGAGTTAAAGATATTCTTAAATAGTAATTTTGAAGGAGGAAATATAAATGACAAGAGTTAAGGGAGGCACAATTACTCGTGCTCGTCATAAAAAAGCTTTAAAACAAGCTAAAGGTTATTTTGGAAGTAAACATAGATTATATAAAACTGCAAAAGAACAAGTAAGACATTCTATGATGTATGCTTACAGAGATAGAAGACAAAGAAAAAGAGATTTTAGAAAATTATGGATTACAAGAATCAATGCTGCTTGCAGACAAAATGATATTAGTTATTCTAAATTTATTAATGGTTTATCAAAAGCTGGAGTTGAAATCAACAGAAAAATGCTTTCTGAAATTGCGATTGATGATCCAAAAACATTTGCTGGTTTAGTTGAAACTGCTAAAAAAGCTTTAGATGGTAAAGATGTTAAAACTGAAGCAAAAGCTGAAGTTAAAGAAACAGTAAAAAAAGAAGCTCCTAAAGCAGAATCTAAAAAAGAAGAAAAAGAAGATATTTCTAAATTAACAGTAGCTGAATTAAAAGCTATGGCTAAAGATAAAGGTATACAGGGTTATACTACAATGAAAAAAGCTGAATTATTAGACGCACTTAAATAGTGTGTTTTTTCTTTATAATAAAAATGCAGAGGTTTGATACTCTACATTTTTTAGTGAAATATTGTTTTGGATTTTTTGCCTGTTAGTTGTAGTATTTTTTTCTTTGGTTTAACTTCTAAAGTGGATGTGCCATTTAGTAAGTCAATTCCATCGCCATCACAATTTATTGGATAGAATGGCGCTTTATCTTCGAAAGTTAGTTGTAAATTATTGGTGGTAAAAATATTATCTTGTGCATCCATACATCCGTTTTTTGAAATAAAACTTGTTTTTAGAAGTTTAAATAATTCTTGTTTTGTATGAATAATTAAAACATCAAAAGTTCCATCACCCATATTGGCTTGTGGATTTATTTTTAAATTTGCGAATGTTTTTGCATTGAATACAGCGATAAATATTGCTTCAGTTTGTTTTGTTTCGCCATCTGCTGTGTATGTTATTTGATAAGGCTTTTCAATAATTGATTTATATATTTCTGGATTAGTAAAAAATTGATAGGCCCCATGTCTAATATAACTAAAGGTACCTGCATCTTTTTTATCTTTACTTTTATCAATAAGATATGTTACAGGAGCAAATATTCCTGTGGCACCAACATATGCGATAGCATGGTCATTTATAGTAATGATATCTCTTTCTTCAATTTCACCGTGTAATAATAGCTCTGCTGCTTTTTTGGGATTATATCTTGGCACATTTGTGTTTGGTCCCATATCATTAGTTGTTCCTGTTGGAATGTGCCCATATATTGCGTGTTGCTTATCTTCTAATCTATTAAAAGCTTCATAAGCTCTATTTACTGTACCGTCGCCGCCCATTGTTAAAATAATATCGAATTTATTTAATTCATCAATATCTTCAATTATAAAATTTTGATGGGCACTGTTTATTGGATATGTTGTATATCCGTGATATTTTAATAATTTTAATATTGTGAAAAAATGTTTTTGATTATATCCAGATGAGTTTTTATTATATATTAAAGCACATTTTTTTCTCATGTTTTTGCCTCCTTAAGCTGTATTTATATATTATACAACTTTTCGTTTAAATTGCAATAACATTGTTTTACATTTTTTCTTGACATTGATTTATCTGATATATATAATGTTAAAAAGATAGGTGTGATAAAATGACTAATTTATATATCGATTTTGATGGAGTTATTGTTGATTCTATCGCAGTTTCTTACAAGATTGCCGAGGAACAAAATGTGGTGGAAAATTTGAAAGAATATCAAGAATTTTATAAAAAATTAGATTGGGTAGAAGTGCTGGAAAGAAGTAAACCTATTAATAATAGCTGGGATTGTTTAGAAAAAATAATTGATAGTCATAAGTTTAATGTGGCTATTTTAACTCATGTTAATTCGATAGAAGAGATAGAGGAAAAGGTTAAAATGATTAGAAAACATTTTAGAGATATTACAATAATTTCTGTTCCTAAAACGATTTCTAAAGCTGATATGATAAAGGCAGAGGGATCTATTTTGGTAGATGATTATGTAGGTAATTTAGATGAGTGGAAAGCTGCTGGAGGATATGGGATTAAGTTTGATTTAGACATGGATGGAAAAGGATATCCTGTTATTGATAGGCTTGATGTTTTGATTGACATGATTGATTAGAAGAAAATCTTTTTCTTCTTTTATTTTGCTTAAAAGTATATACAAAAGTCCTTAAAAAGGGTATAATTATAAGTGGTTTGGAGTGTGATGCAATGTTAGTGCTTGCTAAAGCAGTTATGGCAATTATGCTAGGATTTGTCACAACTGTTATATTCGGCTACTTTGTAGTTAAATGGCTTAGAAAAGAAAAACTCGGACAAAATGTTAGTAAAACACTTGGTAAGAGACATGAATCTAAGCAAGGAACTCCAACAATGGGAGGAATAATGTTCATTATTCCCATTGTGGTTATTACCATAGCTTTAATTTTAACGGGTAAGATGCAATTTACTCCTAATTTATTTATTGTTTTATTTGTCTTTATAGCATATGCTTTATTAGGATATGTTGATGACTATTTGGTTGTAAAAAAACATAATAACAAGGGTTTATCCATTTTTGTTAAATTATTAGCTCAATTAGTAATTGCACTAGTGTTCTTCTACATTTATTTGAGTAGCGGAAATGAACCAGTTTTAAACATTCATACCTTAGGTATTGAAATACATTTAGGTTGGGTATATGGGTTATTCTTATTATTTGTTTTAGTTGGTAGTAGTAATGCAGTAAATATTACTGATGGCTTAGATGGGCTTGCTGGTGGTTTATCAGCAATTGCATTCTTTGCTTTTGGTATTATTTGATGGGGAGAAAGTTTGACTAGTGGTCATGAGGACTTAGGAAGTTTCTTTTTTATTAGAGTTGTGGGA
>CAMYRF010000032.1 GCA_947296775.1 uncultured Mycoplasmatota bacterium | reverse complement strand
CAGTTATATAAAGCGTTGGTCGACGGTTAATCTTATCAGAGTTTGAACTTCCTCCCAGGATTCCATCGTCTGGTGAAAAAGTTATTAATGCATGAGTATAATTTTTTCTGTTATCTGGTGACATAAATAATATAAATTGATTTTGATATATATAATTATTTATTTTACACTTAAAATCTTTACTGTTACAGCAAAATTCAGTTTTACTGTTTAAACATTCTGGATTTGACGAAGCTTTATACCAATCACTTAAATTTGGAAGGCCTATTAACCCTGTCCAACTGTCCGTTTTTTCGTCATTAATAATGTCAGTTAATCCTGGAGATATACTGTCGTCGACACCATTTATTGGTCCTTTATAAAACTTATGCCTAGTAATTAGCTGTCTATCTTTAATGTTAATACTGTTGTAAAAAGTTTGATTGAAATAAATATTTAGCTCAGCGTCTTCTGTAACTGTTCCGGTTACACCACTGCTTGTATAATTCCCGCTTACACTATTCCATGCATTACAACCATAATACGTAGTACTATCAGCAAATGTTTTACAATATGTATTATTTGAGTTAAATCTTCTTCCGCTTGATGTACTATATGCAGAATCGTAAAGTACTGTATCATCACTTTCATTTCTTATTATTTTTAATGTGTTATCGTTTTCAATAGCTATTATACGCCATAGCTCATTATTAAACCAAATATAATTATTTGGATTTTCTCCTTTGTATACATATCTATTATTTTCAAGATTATCCAAATATAGTCCTTGACCAGATGTAACAACGTTATTTTTTAATTCTATTGGTCTTATTCCTTTTTCTAAGATATTTCCTTTAGCGGTTATTTTTAAATTTGTTTGAAATGCGGCATATCCTGTTGTTAATACAAATAATAATGCTATACTTGTTAATATGATTATTTTTCTTTGTTTTCTTCTTTTTTTTCTCATTCTTCTCCACCGTATACATCTTATCAAAAAAAAGAAAAAAAAACAAGGTAATATTATCGAAAGATTGCCTTGTTTTTTATTATTCGTATTCTTTTATGATTGATTTACTTGAGAAATATGTAAGTAGGAAATATCCTCCATATATTACTATTATGAATGTGGCAGTCATAATTATTGAAGTTAGCATACCTGATTTGCCAAATGCAGATAGCATTAAATTTGCACATTTTATTCCGAATATTGAATGGATAATTGCAAGTAGTAGTGGCGCTAGGAAGAAAATTCCTATTTGTTTGAATAATGATTTATTTATCATTTTTTCATCGGCACCTATTTTTCTTAAAACATTATATCTTTCTTTATTATCTGATGAATCAGATAATTCTTTTAAAGCTAAAATTGCAGCTGATGATATTAAGAAAATTATTCCTAAATATAGTCCAATAAATGTTACTATTGCCCCTATTCCTATTGCTGAATCATAAATAGATGTTTTAGTGTAAAATCCTATGGTTACATTATCTACACTGATGTTTGCTATTTTTTCTTCTATTTTATTATATGTTTTTTCATCATTGGCATTATAGTTTGCGATTAAAAATCTATGTGCAGGTTTTATATTCTCTAATGCTTTATCTGGAAAAATAAATATTCCTGTATTACTGTGATTTGCTCCCATATCAAGGAATCCATCTTTTATTTCATTATATTTTGGTTTATATGTTTTTCCATTTATATTGATGTTTACTCCATCTTGAAGTGCCTGGTTACGATATTTAATCATATCTTCATAATCGGCAGTAACTAAATATTCATCATCATTTAAAGTAAATGTTTCTTTTCCATATTTACTTGCTACTTTATTATAATCAGAAATGGTCATTACTGATTCTGGCATATCTAGGTGATATAAAAATTCTGAATCTTTTTGGCTTGCTACTTTTTCACCTAGTACGTCTTTAGTACGAACAGTATCTATAAGATATTCATTTACTTCTATTACATCTTTTAAATCATTCATATTTAAACCGCTATTAATTAAAATGGTTTGAAGTGGTTTTATTTCATCTTCGTTTCTATATTCTTTAATTTCTACATCCATTGGTGTTAGTTCTTTAAGGTCCTTTTTAGCTGCTTGATTTAAACTCATAGCGCTTGAGAAAACGGTTATAGTTAAGAATAATAGAATGCATATTATACTCATTGAAAATACGGTTGTATTGATTTTACTATTTATTTGTCTTAAGACAAACATGTTTAGTCCTTTTAGGTAGATTTTTTTGTTAGCCCTTACTAATCTTAAAATAAATCCTGATACACCATAGAAGAACATTATTGTTCCAATTATTCCTAGAAGAATACATCCTAAGAACTGATTAAATTCTAAGTTCATAATGTTTTCGGTTACTTGATAATAAGCAAAGCTTAATACTCCTATTCCAAGAATAAATATTAGTATTGATATAATTGGATTTTTAACTTTTACTTTTTCATTTTGTTTGGCTGCGTTTATAAGATTTATTAATTTATATTTGGAAATTATAAAGGTATTTAAAATCATTACTAATAAATACATTATTCCAAAGTAAATTATTGTTTTTATTATTGCTTCATTTGAAAAGGTAAAGGCATATGATGTCATATCTGCTTCAAACATTTTTGCGACGATAAAGCTCATTAATTGTGAAGCGAATATTCCTACTAATAGCCCAGCGGCAAGTGAGATTAAACCAATTAATAGTGTTTCTATTAGTAGCATTTTTGACATTTGTCTTTTACCCATTCCTAATGTCATATATATACCAAATTCTTTTTTACGTTTTTTGATTAAGAATTTATTGGCATATATTATTAAGAATCCTAAGACAATTGAAACAAATATGGAAACTCCGCCTAATAGATTATTCATTAAGTCTAGTATTTCTTTTTTTGTTTCATTCATATCCATCATTGCTTGTTGTGATTCCATGGCATTAAAGACATAGAATATGGCAACACCTAATATTAGAGTTAAAAAGTATATCGCATAATCTTTAAAACTTTTTTTGATATTTTTTAAGGATAGTTTAAAGAGCATCATTTAGATCTCCTCCAAGTAGTGTAACAACATCAATAATTTTATCAAAGAATTCTTTTCTGGTGTCATTTCCTTTTATAAGTTCGTTAAAGATTTTTCCATCTTTGATGAATAAAATACGATTACAATAACTGGCAGTAAAGGCATCATGTGTTACCATTAGGATTGTTGCTTTTAAGTCTTTATTTAAATATTCAAATGTTTCTAATAGTTGTCTTGCTGATTTACTATCTAGTGCTCCTGTTGGTTCATCGGCTAAAATTAATTTTGGATTTGTGATTATTGCTCTGGCTGAGGCAATTCTTTGGTTTTCTCCCCCACTCATTTGATATGGATATTTATCAAGTACGTGAGTGATTCCTAGAGTTTCTGCAATTTCTCTTACTCTTTTATCTATTTCTTTTGGTTTTACCTTTTGAATTGTAAGTGCAAGAGCAATATTTTCATATGCTGTTAAGGTATCTAACAGATTAAAGTTTTGAAATATAAATCCTAAATCTTCTCTTCTAAATTTGTTTAATTTATTTCCTTTAAGTGCGGTAACATCAGTTTTATCTATTATAATATGTCCAGAAGTTACTTTATCGATTGTTGCTATACAGTTAAGTAAGGTTGTTTTACCTGAACCTGAGGCTCCCATGATTCCAACAAATTCTCCTTCTTTAACATCGAAACTAATATTATCGACGGCTTTGGTTAAATTACTTTTATTTCCGTAGTATTTTTCTACATTACTAATTTTTAAAATGTTTTCCATTTTCTTCCCTCCGCTTTAATTATAGAATAATGTTTTTTATTTAACAATTTATTTTTATTACAAAACCTTACAATTCTGTAAGGCTTATTTTATTTCATTTGTAAGTGATCCTACTGGAAATGTAATAATGGCTTTAGTACCATTTTCACTTTCTATTTCAATATTATGTTTTAATTTATTGCATAGTTTTTTCACTAGATATAGCCCTATTCCTGTGGATGTATTATTATTTCTACCATTACTTCCAGTAAATCCTTTATCAAATATTCTTGGTAAATCGTTTGATTTTATACCTATACCATTATCCTCGATGATTAATTTTACATCATTTTTATTTTGCTTTATATATATTTTTATTTTTGGATTTTCATCTATATATTTAATACTATTGGTGATAATTTGATCAATTATATATTCAAGCCATTTTGTATCGGTATTTACTATAGTATCTAAATCTTTTAATTCTAAATTTATTTTTTTTAATAAAAAATCTCTCTTATGTTTTAATATAACTTTATTTATTACATTTTCTAATGATACTTGTTTTATTATATAGTCTTTTGATACTACTTCGCTTCTTGCATAAAATAGTACTTGTTGAACATAGGCATCGATTTTATCTAGTTCTATTTTTATATCATCTGATAGTTTACTTTTATTATTATATGTTGTTAACATAGCAGATGATAGTGGTGTTTTTATTTCATGAACCCACATTTCAATAAATTCTTTAAATTCTTTTTCTTTATTTTTATATTTGTTTATTTCTTCTATTTTATATTTATTAGTTTCGTATAATATTTCTTTTAGAATTTTACTATCTATAAAATTAGTTTCTGGAATAAGTTCATGTATTAGATTTTTATTATCTAAATCTTCAAGTAAGTTTAATGTGTTATTGTAGAATTTTTTTCTTTTTATATAGTCGCTTGTAAAGTTAATAATTTCTACCAAATATATTAAAAATACTATATCAAATATAATCCATCCATTACATTTTAAACTATACAAAATGAGTGTTGTAATTATTACGAATAGATTTATTAGTACTATTTCAATAATTTTATCTTTTAAGTAATCTATGAATTTCATAAAATTATATACCCTTGTCCCCTTCTAGTTTCAATAATATTTTCTAAACCTATGTCTTCTAGTTTTTTTCTTAATCTAGTTATATTAACTGTTAAGGTATTATCATCTATAAAGACTTCACTATTCCATAAATAATCCATAAGTTCATATCTAGATACTATTGTACCTTGTTTATCTAATAAATATGTAAGTATTTTTAATTCATTTTTGGAAAGTTCTATTTCTTCAGTTTCTGTTTTTATTACGCTTTTGGCAGGGATTACTTTTATGTTTTTGAACGGGATTGCTTTATCTAGGTCTGGTGCGAATCTTTTTAGTACTGCTTCTATATGTGCAAGTAAAACTAGTGGATTGTAAGGTTTTGCGATAAAATCATCGGCTCCATAGTTCATACATAATAGTTCGTCCATTTCGTTATTTCTACTTGTAACAATAATAATAGGTGTTTTTAAGTTTTTTCTTATTTCTTTACATAAATACATTCCATTTTTATTTGGTATATTTATATCTAATAATATTAAATCGGTGTTTATTTTTAATATTTCACTTTCAGTATTTTCAAAGTCTGTAATTATTTCTACATTATATCCATTGTTTGTTAAAAAGTTTTTTAATTCTTCTCTAATTTTTTCTTCGTCTTCTACTATTAATATTGTTTTCATTTATATCACCATTTTTATTATACAATTTAGTGATATAAAAAGCAAACGTTATAATATTTTCTTTTTTTTATAATACTATTTATTAGGAGGCGTATATGAATTTTAAAAAGTTAATTATTTATATTTTAATTCCTTTGATTGTGGGAGGAATAGTTGCGCTTATTACAATGCCATTTATGGATTATAATTCTTTAAAGCAGCCACCACTTGCACCACCAGGTTTTTTATTTCCTATTGTTTGGACTATTCTATACATTTTAATGGGTGTGAGTACTTATTTAGTATCTAAAAAAGAAACAGTACCTATGATTTATTATGTTCAGTTAGGTGTGAATGCTTTATGGTCAATTATATTCTTTGTTTTTAAATTAAGGTTATTTGCGTTTGCGTGGATTATTCTATTAGTTATTTTAGTTGTTAAAATGATTATAGAATTTTATAAAATCGATAAAGTGGCATCATACTTACAAATTCCCTATTTATTATGGATTTTATTTGCTGGATATTTAAATTTAGGAATCTATTTATTAAATTAAAAAGAGCTTTTATGCTCTTTTTAGTTTGCCCTCTTTTAGTAGATTTAATAGTTTTGTATTTTGAAATATTGAGCCTGTATATTTTGTTATGTCGTTTTTGTTTGCGATTTTTGTTCTATTATTAAATGAACTATCAACGCCTATGCTTTTTAGCCCATCTACTAATGAAAATCCTTTATAACTTGCTCTTGGGTAATACTCACTTTGATAATTTCCTTGTAACCTTTTTAATAGGTTGATGTTTTGAACAGCACTTCCAGTATAATTATCATTAAATCCTGCTTCTTTATATAATCTTTTTCTTGAATCAAAAGAACTATCGTAACCTATACTCTTTAAGGCATCTACTATTGAATCGCCTTTATACTTGCTTAAATCTGGTAATGATGGTTCTGGTGTTCCTGTATCTTCTCCTTCTCTATCACTGAAAATATCACGGTATAAAATATTCATATCAACATTACCATTTATACCATTTACTTTTCCTCCAGATGTATATTGCCACATATCGAATCTACCTTTATATGTATTTTCTGTATTATATTGTGCAACCCATATAGTATATCTTTTTTGAAGTTCTTCTGCATTTAAAATTGAAGTAAGCCAATATTTATTTGCATATACTCCTGCCCAATATCCTGCTTTTTCTATTCTGTCACAGAAAGCAATACACATATTGGTTAAAGTAGTTTTTCCTAAATTTTCCTGACTTTTATCTTCTATATCATAATAAACAGGTAAATTTAATCGTCTATTTTTTAACCAATTTAATACTACATCTGCTTCCCTTTTTGCATCATCAACATTTAGAGCATACGAATATAAATAGACACCAACTGGCATGTTATTATCTACAGCATCTTTATAGTATTCTTCAAATCTTGGGTCTTTTTGATTTTCGTACATACCATAACCAATTCTTGCGATTACAAATTCAACTCCTGTATCTTTTACTTTTTTAAAGTCCACAGTTCCTTGGTATTTAGAAATATCTATTCCTCTATATTCCATAACTTCTTCCCCTTTCTATTAATTTATATTCTTAATAAAAAAAATAGAAACGATTTATACCTAACTTGGGTATATTTTATTTAAAAAATATGGTATATTATAATAGAAAGGAGTGTATGATATGACAGATTACAATAGTTATTATGGTCAAACATATGACACAGTAAGTATTGATCCAGCAGTTTTCGTTGTACCTATGATAATAGGACTTGTTTTAGGTATTCTAACTATCGTTGGTATGTGGAAAGTGTTTAGCAAAGCTGGAGTTCCAGGATGGGGAGCAATTATTCCATTCTACAACATGTACTTATTATTCAAAATTACAATGGGTAATGGTTGGTTATTCTTACTATTATTAATTCCATTTGTAAATTTTGTTATGTTAATTATTGTATATGTTAAACTAGCCGCTGCATTTAATAAAGGTGCAGGATATACACTAGGATTAATATTCCTAAGTCCAATCTTTATTATGATGCTAGGGTTTGGTTCAGCACAATATATAGGGACAAAATAAACTATCTTAAAAAGATAGTTTTTTTGTTATATTTTTACTACTTTGGCTGGAATTCCCACTACTGTAGCACCATCTGGAACATCTTTTAATACTACAGCATTAGCCCCTACTTTTACATTTTGTCCAATTGTTATATTACCTAATATTTTTGAACCTGCACCTATGAAGGCGTTATCTTTAACAGTAGGATGTCGTTTGCCTTTTTCTTTTCCTGTGCCACCTAGTGTTACGCCATGATAAATTGTCACATTATTACCGATTATGGCCGTTTCCCCGATTACTACGCCACTTCCATGGTCTATAAATACTCCCTCGCCTA
>CAMYRF010000031.1 GCA_947296775.1 uncultured Mycoplasmatota bacterium | reverse complement strand
ACCTACTAAATTTTCTCCGAAAACTTTAGCAAGTTCGGTTTTTCCTACCCCTGAAGGACCACAAAATAGACATGAATAACATTTATCGTTTAATCCTAGTTTTATTTTTTTTGCGATGTTTGCTACTTTTTTAACTGCTTCATCTTGACCTATAAGCTTTTCTTTGATGATTTTTTCTGTTTGTTTAATGATTGTTTTCTTTTCATTTAATAATTCGTAAATAGGTATTCCTGTTTTACTGTTAACAACACCTGCAACATCAACTTTTGTTACTTTTTTTGGTTTCTTTTTATAAAGCGTGAGTTCTAAGTTGTTTATTTCATTCATTAGTTTGAATTCTTCGTTTTTATATTCCGAGGCTTTTACAAAATCGTTATTTATTATTGCCTCTTTTTTTCTTGTTATTATTTCTTTTAAATTTTTATTATATTCCTTATATAAACTCATGTTTTTATTTTCTTTTAAGCTTGCTTTAGCGCATACTTCATCTAAAATATCTATTGATTTATCTGGTTGATTTCGGTTATATATGTATTTTTCTGATAGATTTATTATTAGATCTATTATCTCTTCTTCTATTGTGACGTTGTGGTAGGACTGATATATATCTTTTAAATTGGTTAGAATATCTTTTGTTTGATCTTTGGTTGGTGCTTCAATAGTTACTTTTTGAAATCTTCTTTCTAAGGCTGTGTCTTTGGCAATATACTTTTTATATTCATCAGTTGTTGTGGCACCTATACACCTTAGTTTTCCTCTTGCTAAAGCGGGTTTAAAGATATTGGAAGCGTCGATTGCACCTTCAGCGCCTCCTGCCCCTACTAGGGTATGAACCTCATCTATAAATAAAATTAGATCGTCGTTTTCTTCGATTTCTTTTAAGATTTTTTGCATTCTTTCTTCAAATTCTCCACGATATTTTGTTCCAGCTACGCAGGCTCCCATATCTAGCCCAATAATTCTTTTGTTTTTTAATGAGATTGGAACATCGCCATTTACTATCATTCTAGCTAATTCTTCAACGATAGCTGTTTTTCCTACTCCAGCATCACCAATTAATAATGGATTGTTTTTTGTTCTTCTTGATAATATTTCTAGTACTCTTTTTATTTCTGTTTCTCTTCCAGTTACAGGATCGAGGTTACCGTTTAAGGCTTTTTTATTTAAATCAACGCCTAGTTCTTCTAGTAGGAGTTTTTTGTTTCCTTTTTTATTTGTTAGTTTATATGTAAAGTCGTTATATAAATCATCTATATCAATGTTCATTCCTATTAACACTCTGATAGCTACGCCTTCTCCTTCTTCTAATAAACTGGAAAATAAATGATTAATGGTTACGGTTCCATTATTATTTTCTTTGGCGTCTAATCCTGCATTTTCTATTATTCTTTTTAAAAGCGGTGTGTATAGGAAAAACTCGCTTGGTTTTGTTCCTTTTCCTATGGTTTTGATTATTTCTGTTTTAAATGTTTTATAGTCCAAATCATATTCTTTTAGTCTTTCAGTTATTTCATTATCTCCTTTTAATATTGCAAGTAAAAGATGTTCTGAGGATACATAAGGATGATTTAGATTTATCATTTCACTTTTAGCTACTATTAATACTTTTCTGGCTTCTTCTTCAAAACTATTGAACATATTTTTCTCCTTTCTGTTTAATTCTATGTATATATTGAGCAGTTATTTTAATTTCTAATCAACAAATTTTTCGAAAAAGAAAAAGGATAGTTTTTTCTATCCTTACATTGTATAAATTCTTTTAATATCATTTATAGCTCTGATTGTTTTTGGTAAATTAATTATGATCAAACCAGTAATTAATTCTTTTGGCTCTGGTTTTGCTTTTTCGATAAGTTGTGGTGCTTTTTTGAAAATATCTGGTGTTTCTTCTATTTTCTTATTTACATGATTTCTTTGTTCTTCGTTTATAGCGTCTATTAGATTAATTGGAGTTATTTTTTCTTTACCTATTAGTGTTTTATCTAGTGGATCTTCTGGTTCTAGTGGTTCTAATGGATTTTGATCTTCTATTGTTTCTGATATTATTTCCTCTGTTTTTTCTTCTTTTGTTATAAACAATAATTCTTCTGGCTTAGCAGCTGTTAATTTTTTGGCTTTTTCTATATTACGATATTGTTTTACTTTTTCATCTTTTGCGTCTAACATTTCGGTTATTTTTTCAATGGCTGTAAAGATTAAAACTGCAAGTATTTGGATAGCGAAAGCTCCCATAAGCAGTTGCATAAGGGTTAAAACATCATCATTTGTGTATAAAGCATTTTCTTTATAAATATCTATTTTATTTACTTGAATAACGCTTAATACTAAACAGAATATTGTTTGAACTATGGCAAAGCCTGTTATATTGATTATTCTGTTTACTTTTAACATGTTCTTTTTTATAAATGTGACTAATGCAATGATTGCGGAAGCTACTACTACTATGAATAATGTTATAAAGTTTGGAAAGTAAAGGCTCATAAATAAACCATCAATGACATTATCTAGTAAAGCAAATATTGCGCCTTTTCCAACAAATAATACTATTAATATGATGACTATATATATTGCGATTATATATTTTTTGTGTATTTTTTTATTTAGGGCAAATATAAAAACTGGTGAAAGAAGCAAAAGAATAAAAATTGGATGGGCAAGTATATTTTCCCATAATATAGCTAATTTTTCGAAAAATGTTAGTTGTTGCATTTTTTCACTTCCTTTTTTATTCTTTTATTTTGCAAATTTACCCTTTATTTTTAATAATATGTTTTGAATTGCATTCTTACCTAATATTTCATCGATTGTTTTTGATTTATAGGCAACTATAAAGTATATTATTACACCTATTATACCATATAATATTAGTTGTAGAACAGCGAAAAATCTTGAAGTGGTTATATTTGGAACAAATATGTTTAATATTGTTAAGCTGATTACCATTATTGCGGTACAAAGTGTTACTTTTATTAGTGTTCTTAGTGATTTTAAGTAACTGATATTTGTTTTCTTTTTAACTACACTTAATAAGTATAAGCTTGCGCACCCATCTATTACCATATTTAATGCGATTGGAGCATAATAAGCTTCTAAACCAATAGCATTAAATAGATGCATGAATGGTATATTTAATACTATTTTTGCTAAAACAGAACCACCTAAAGCGATGATTGTTTGTTTTGTATGGTTTAAAGTCTGGTTTGCATTAACCATGACTGAACAAATTGAAAGTGGAATTTGTGACAGAATTAATATTCTAAATATTGAAATATTTAATTCGTTGTACCCATAGAATACTGTCCATACATCTGAAGCCATGAAGCTGATTCCAACGGCTAGTGGAACCGTGATTAATAATAGTGTTTGTATGGCTTGATTTATTTTAGCATTTACTTCTTTGTAATTTTTTACTGCATAATATGATGCGATTGCGGGAATTAAACTCATTATAATTCCTGTTGATATTGACATAACAATCATATTAAGTTTTGATCCCCAAGTGGCGATAACACTTAATACATTTTCACTTATAGCGGTTGTATAGCCTAAGCCTACTAATGATTTTACAACTGTAAAAACATCTACCATTACAAAGCCTGATTGTAATACTGAAATTGCTACAAATGGTAATGCATAAAGAATTATTTTTTTAGCGATAGCTTTATTATCTATTTTAGCTTCGTCTCTTGTTCTTGTAGCATCTGTATTTAATTCTTGTTTATTTTTCTTTATTTTATCATGAACATAGAAATAGGCAGCAATGGCTCCTACTGTTGCTCCAAAGACGGCGATTCCAACTGCTGTGGTTATAGATGTATGGAATACTTTTACGGCAAAGAAACTCCCTGCAACAATGACACCAACTCTAACTACTTGTTCTAAAACGTTGGCAACTGATGATACCCACATTATTTTATGTCCTTGCAAGTATCCTTTAGAAACGCTTAGGAATGGAACTACTAAAATAGCGGTTGAAATAATTCTAATTACAAATGTTACGTCTTCTACGGTATTTCCACCTTTAACGTCACCTATTATTAGATATGCTAGCTGAGGGGCGAAAATAAATAATAGTAAAAATACGGTAACACATAATATACCAATTATTTTTAAACCAACTTTAAATGTTTGTTCTTTGGTGAAATATAGTTTTAGACTATTAAATTCACTAACTATTTTACTCATTGCAACTGGAATTCCGCTGGTTGCTAGATTTAAAAACATATTATAAATTGAGTATGCGTAACTATAAAGAGCCCCTCCTTGAACACCGATAATGGCGTAAAAAGGAATAACATATATTAAACCGATTATTTTGGTTACGACTATCCCTATGGTTGAAATAGCTGCTCCGGCTAGAAAGCTATTTTTTTTCATATATCTCACCCTATCTATAAACGATAAGTGCCGAAAAGCAAAAGACCTGTTCTTCGGCAAAAATACTTGTACTAACAGAAAATTTTATATCTATTATTTCTGGTTCATTTTCTGTTATAAATTCATTTATGGTTTTTTCTAAATCTTTTTCATGACTTTCGTCAAAAACTTTCACTTTCATTATATCACCTTTTTATATTATAGCGAAATAAAAAGTTCTTTTTTTGTCAAATAAAGAGGAATTTTCATTCCTCGTTTTATCTTGTGAAATATGTTCCTTGTCTAGGAATTTGTGGCATGATTTTTCTTGGGTTGATTCTTCCACTATTTGGTCTAGCTAAATCCCAGGTATTTCCATCAAATAGATTTAAATGAACGTGTACACCAAATGAACATTGATCGACACTGTGTAGTCCCCCCATTTTACCGATTACAGTATTTGGAGTAACATTTTGTCCTTTACTAACTGATGGACTAGCTAGGTGCCAATAAGATGTTACATATGAATGCCCACTTACATTGTGTAAAACATAAACAATCCAGTTCCCACAGTTTTTTCCATTTTCAGTGTATGTTCCTGGTGATTGAACTAGTATTACTTTTCCTGAAGCAATAGGATAAACGTTATCACCATAAGTACTGTTGGAAAAATCGATTCCAGTATGGTAATCTCCTGAGCGTTGACCATAATCACTGGTTACTCTACCTCTAGCAATTGGCATATATGTTCCATTTGTACTTGGAATTTTTATTCCACTTATTGAACCACCTGAGGTACTTGATGCTGGCTTTTGTTTGTTCAAACATTGTGTTTTGGTATCGTTTCCACTACATCCCATTGATTTTAAGCTGTTGATTAGATCAATTGTTGTTCTATATTCTCTATCTTTTGTTAGCATTCCTTCTTTAAGTTCTTCAATTTCTTTATTTAATTTTGCTTCTAATACTGTAAGTTCTTGTTGTTTTTTTGTAAGTTCTGTTTGTTTTGCAGCTAAATCTTTTTGTTTTTGTTCTAATGTTTTTATATCTTTATTGTATGATTTGATTAATTCATCATTATAATTGGATAGTTGTTCTGCGACTGAAACTCTATAAATAAAGTCTGTAAATGAACTTGCTCCAAAGGCATATTCCATATATGCTGATTCACCGTTTGATACTTGAACAAATTTCATTAATTCTTTTATTTCTTTGTCTTTAACATCGATATCTTTTTGTAATTGTTCAACTTCTTTTTTTATTTTATCTAATTCTGAATTTATTGTTTTAATTTCAGATTCTACTTGTCCTTTTTGTTTAATAGCGTCTGCTCTTTCTTGTTCTGAAAGTGCTTTTTGGCTTTTAGCTTTATTATAGGCTTCGCGGTTAGCTTTGGCTTCGGCTTCTAATTGGTTCAATGTTTTCTCTTTTGCATTTGCGTTTGCAGGCAATGTTATAAAACACAATACTATTGTTAATGCAATTATACTTACTTTCTTCATACTGCTCACCTCTTTTACTCCTTTAATGCATTTACGGCCTTTTTGTAATTTGGCATATATTTTTCTACTGTTTTCCAAAAACTTTTTGAGTGATCAAAGTGAACTAAATGACTTAGTTCATGAATGATAACGTAATCTATTATATATAGGTCATATCTTATTAGTTTTGAATTTATTGTTACTGATGTATCTCTTCTATTGCATACTCCCCATCTTGTTTTCATTTTTCTTATTTTTAATTTTGGAAATGGGATGTTTTCTTCAAATAAATTATAACAGTATTCTAATCTTTCTTCAAAGATTTCTTGTGTTTTCTTTTTTATCCATTTTTCAATAGTTATTTCGTCTTTGGCGTATATTTTGTTATCGTCGATTTCTATTTTATTAAATGGTACCATAATTATATCATATTTCTTTCCTAAATAATAGAATTGGGAATCTTTTTCTTTTTGCTTCTTTACTTTTGTTAACACTTTCCTTAGAAAGTCTTGTTCTTTGTCTAGTAGATTTTTTATCATTCTTTTTGATGTAAACATATTGGTAGTTACATATATTGTTCCATCTTCTTTGACTTTTATATATGTATTTTTGTTGTTTTTTACAACGATTTCAACGTTATATTTTTCACCATCTAGTTTGTATTCAAATGTCTTTATCATGTTTACCACCTATATTATTTTATCATATTTTGTATTATTTTAAAACATAAGAAAAAAGCTTTATTTTAAGCTTTTATGATTTTAATTAGTTTCTATAAATTTCCATTTTTGCGCATTAGAATTATTACAAGTATAAGTTTGAATGTTAGTGTAATTGGTTGCACTTGCGTTTGCAACATCTAAACACATTCCTAATATATTTTTTATTTGAAAATATGAATTTCCTTGATTTGTAAGTCTCCAATAACCACCCGTATTATTGTGAAACTCATATGTATGAACATTAATGCCAGATGCATTACTGTTACCGCTAACCCACATATACTGTGTACCATTAATTTGACTTTGAAACATATAATCAATAACACCATTTACAACACGGTATGGTCCTATTCGCCATTTTTGTGAATTGCTACTTCCATTATAAAGCCTAATATTTGTGCCATTTTCTACTTTAGCATCAGCAACATCTATGACAAAATTATTGTTTATAGCTGTGGCTATAAAATGTTTTTTTGCATAAATAGTAAAATTACCGATGCCATCTACAAAAGAGGAACTATTATCATTAAAACCAATATTGTTTATAAAGGGATTATTAGCATATGTATTATTATTTATTGTTCCACCGTTTAAAACTAATTTTGCATTATCATACAAATTAATTCCAATTCCTGTATTGTTAGTTATTTCGCCACCTGTCATCGTAAGCTGGCTGTCGAATAGTTGGATACCTCCACCTGAATGTAATGCTGTATTTGATTTTATACTACCACTAGAAATAGTTCCTTTTGAATGTGCTAACAGAATTCCAGCGCCATCATAACCATTTCCTGTTCCTGTTATTGAATTATTTGAAATTGTACCACCCGTCATAATAAAATTCATCCAACTTCCACATATACCAGCACCTGAACGAGACGCAATATTATTATCAATAACTCCATTTTTAATATTTAATATTGAATTATTACTCATATAAATACCTGCACCTGATACAGCGGCATTATGATTTATATTACCATCATTAATAGTAAGTTCACCATATGACGAAACAAATATACCGCCGCCCTCAAACTGTGTTGTATTATAAGTTAAATTTGCACCATCAATAACTGCAACCGCTTTATCTTCTGACGATGTTCCTGCATTAATTCTTAATGCAGCTCCACTATGTTCAGTTGTTTTGAACTTAGTTATGGTTGTATTAGATAAAATATTTATATGTGTTAAAGGTTCTGTTGAAATGGCCCCTCCACTGAATTGTATATCATTACCGTTTAAATTAATGTTTTGTAGTGTTAGAGTGCCACTTTCTAACACAATCATATAATTGTCATCTTTAAAAGAATTTGTTTTATTAATGGTTTTATTAGATCCATCACTAGTAATAGTTATATCTTTATCTTCGTTTAAAGTTAAGGTCTC
>CAMYRF010000030.1 GCA_947296775.1 uncultured Mycoplasmatota bacterium | reverse complement strand
CTTCAGGAGTTAATCCACTATTTACATAATGAATATTTCCTTTTTCTTCATAGTATTTAATTAGTGGTTTAGTAACTTTTTCATAATTTTCAAAACGCTTATTAAAGGTTTCTTCATTGTCATCCTGTCTTGTTATTAGATTTGAACCACAATTGTCACAGATTCCTTTTTGTTTTGGACTTATGGTTTTTATTAATTCATTGAATACTGAACCACAGTTTGGGCATGTTCTTCTGCCAATCATTCTTTTGATAGCTTCTTCTTTATCTATATTAATAAAGATAACTATACCCATATTTTTATTTAATTCTTTAAGTAAATTTTCATACATATCAGCTTGTTTTAAATTTCTTGGATAGCCATCTAAAACATAGCCGTTTTCACAATCACTTTGGCTTAGTCTTTCTTTTAGTAATTTAGTAATTAATTCATCACTAACAAATCTACCTGACTTTAATTCATTAAGAATATTTTCGTTTTTAATATTCCTTAATAAATCACCTGTTGATATGTGAGGTATTTTATAATGTTTGCTGATTTTTTTTGCTTGTGATCCCTTACCCGCAGCGGGTGGGGCGATTAGCACAATATTCATTATCTTCTGCCTCGTCTTGATTTATAACTACGGCTGATTAACTGACTTTCTAACTGTTTATATGCTTCTAAGATAACACTGACAACGATCATCAATCCAGTACCACCTAGTGATACACTTGTTGGAAGTGTTGAAATTGCTCCAAAAATATATGGAAGCGCAGCTATGGCAGCTAGGAATATTGAACCAACAACAGTTATTCTTATTAAGACTTTACTAACATATTTTTCTGTTTCTTCACCTGGTCTTACACCTGGAATATATCCACCATTTTTTTGTAAGTTTTCTGATAATTCTTTTGGTTTAATTGTTATAAACGTATAGAAATATGAGAATAAAACAATGAATAAGATGAATAAAATGAATCCAGTAACTGAAGATAAGCTTAACCATTTATTTACAAATGCCATCCATGCATCGTTCTTTGAAAATTGTGCGATTAGTGCTGGCACTGAAATAAGTGCAGAGGCGAAGATTACTGGAATTACACCAGCTGAATTTAGTTTGAATGGCATATATGTTGCACCATTTCTACTACTTGTACTTTTATTAGCATATTGTACAGGTACTCTTCTTTCTGCAAGTTGAACATATAATATGCCAAGAATAATTGCAACGTATACTAGAACAAATAAGATGAATTTTACAATTCCTAAAAATGCGGTTTGAGTTGTAGCCATATCAACGAATGCTGTCCATGCTTGTGTAAACATATAAGGAGTACTAGCTAAAATACCAGCCATAATTATCATTGATATACCATTTCCTAAACCTTTGGTTGTAATTCTGTCTCCAATCCATAATAGGAATGCGGTTCCAGCAGTTAATACTAGCGATACTTCTAGGTAATCTAGAACATCTCCTCCTGGCATAAATGCAAACGAGAACATGTATCCTTGTACAAATGCAAGAATGATACCTAAAATTCTAGTAATTTGATTTATTTTATTTCTTCCAGTCTGACCTTGTTTTGAAAGCTCAGTAAAGTATGGAACTATATCCATTTGTAATAGTTGCATAACGATTGATGCGGTGATGTATGGCATAACTCCTAATGCGAAGATTGAGAAGTTTTGCATTGCTCCTCCACCCATCATATCAAGTAGTTTTAAAAATCCGACGTTTAAATTTTCGTTATCTACGCCTGGAACAACGATTGCCGTTCCTAATTTAAAGATGAATAAGCATAATAAGGTAAAGCCTATCTTTTTTCTTAAATCTTTGTTTGCTGGGCTGAATATTTGCTTAATTATATTAAACAATTAGATCACCTCTGCTTTTCCACCTAATTTTTCTATTTGTTCTTTGGCTGTTTTAGAAAATTTATTAGCTTTAACAGTTAATTTTTTTTCTAATTTACCATCACCTAAGATTTTAACTCCATCTAATGTGTTTTTTACTAATCCCATATCTTTTAAGATTTCTGGAGATACTTCTGCTCCATTTTCAAATTTATTTAAATCATCTAAGTTAATAACAGCATATACTTTTTTAAATCTAGCGTTTGAAAAACCTCTTTTAGGTAATCTTCTGAATAATGGTGTTTGACCACCTTCAAAACCGATTCTAACTCCTCCACCAGATCTTGAGTTTTGTCCGTTTTCTCCGCGTCCAGCTGTTTTTCCTGTTCCGCTTCCTGGTCCACGTCCAACTCTTTTTCTTGCTTTAGTAGCATATGGATTTGGTTTTACTGTGTGTAATTTCATTATAAAATCTCCTCCACTTTCTTACCTCTTAGTTTTGCAACTTGTTCAACTGTTTTTTGTTTTTTAAGTGCATCTAATGTTGCATATGCCATATTTACTTTGGTATTTGAACCTAATGATTTAGATAAAATATCTTTAACTCCAGCAAGTTCTAGGACAGCTCTAACTGGTCCTCCTGCTTTTACTCCGGTACCTTTTGAAGCTGGTTTAAGCATAACTTTACTAGCTCCTCTAACACCGATAGCTTCATGTGGGATAGTATGTTCATCTACTATTGCTACTTTAGTAATGTTTTTAGTTGCAGCAGCGACAGCTTTTTTGATAGCATCTGGTACTTCGGCAGCTTTTCCTGAACCGATTCCAACTTTACCTTTTCTGTCTCCAACAACTACAGTAGCAGCGAAACGTAATTGACGTCCACCTTTTGTTACTTTTGTAACACGTCCAATATTAATAACTTCTTCGTCATATAATTTTGGTCTTGGGGCTCTTTTTCTAGTTTCCACTATTTTCCCTCCTTTAGAATTCTAATCCGTTTTCGCGAGCAGCATCTGCTAATGCTTTTACACGACCGTGATATAAGTATCCACCTCTATCGAATACTACATTTGTTATTTTTGCTTTTTTTGCTCTTTTAGCAAGTAATTCTCCAACTTTGGCAGCTGCTTCTTTATTTCCACCATTTTCTAGTTTCAATTCTTTATCGATTGAAGAAGCACTTACTAATGTTTTACCTTCACTATCATCAATGATTTGAGCGAAGATATTGCTGTTAGATCTAAACACGTTTAATCTTGGAGTTTCAGCTGTTCCTGATACTTTAGCTCTAACTCTTTCGTGTCTAGCTTCACGAACTTTATTACGATTTACTTTTTTTATCATAATATCTTCTCCTTTTCTTTAATATAATTAAGCAGCTTTCTTACCAACTTTACGGATAATGTGTTCATCTTTATAACGAATACCTTTTCCTTTGTATGGTTCTGGTTTTCTTATTTTTCTTACATTCGCAGCGAATTCACCAACTAATTGTTTGTCAATTCCTTTTACTGTAAGTTCAGTGTTGCTTGGACTTTCTAAAGTAATTCCTGCTGGAATACTTACTACAACTGGGTGTGAGTAACCAGCTTTAACTACTAATTCGTTTCCTTTAAGTTCGAAACGATATCCAACTCCTACTGATTCTAATTTCTTTTCAAAACCTTCTGTTACACCAATAATCATATTATTAATATTAGCATTAGCTGTTCCATGGAAATTTTTGTATTCATCGCTTTTTCTTTCGATTTTTACTTCATTTCCTTCTACATTTACAGTAATATTTTTGTTGATTTCAGTAGAAAGTTCTCCTTTTGGACCTTTAACTGTAACAATATTACCATCTGTAGTAACTGTAACATTTTCAGGTAATGAAAGTATTCTGTTTCCGACTCTACTCATTTTACTTTCCTCACTTTCTACCAAACGTAAGCTAGTACTTCTCCACCTAGTCCTTTTGATTTAGCTTCTTTACCTGTCATTACACCTTGTGATGTTGACACAATAGCAATTCCTAAACCGTTTAATACTTGTGGTACTTCATCAGCTTTTGCATAAACTCTTAATCCTGGTTTAGATATTCTTTTAAGACCAGTGATTACACGTTCTTTTTTATCTGCATATTTAAGATTTAAAACAATTGTGTTTTGAACTTTTCCATCAACGATTTTGTAATCATTAATGTATCCTTCTTCTTTTAATATTTTTGCGATATCTTCTTTTATTTTAGAAGCGGGTACTTCGACCTCTGTGTATCGCATTTGATTTGCATTACGTATTCTTGTAAGCATATCAGCGATTGGATCTGTTACCATTCATATCCTCCCTTCACTTTTCAGATTACCAGCTTGATTTAGTTACTCCTGGTATCTGTCCTTTATAAGCTAGTTCTCTAAAGCAAATACGGCAAATTCCATATTTTTTAAGTACTGAATGTGGTCTACCACAAATGTTACAACGAGTGTAAGCACGTACTTTAAATTTTGGCTTTCTACTAGCTTTTACAATCATACTTTTTCTAGCCATAATTTCCTCCTAATTTGTTATTTTTTAAATGGCATACCGAAACCTTTTAGTAAATCTAATGCTTCTTCATTAGTATTAGCTGTTGTAACGAATACGATGTCCATTCCACGTACTTTAACAACATTATCATATTCTATTTCTGAGAAAATTAGTTGTTCTGTAAGCCCTAAAGTATAGTTTCCTCTTCCATCAAATGATTTTGGATTAATTCCTCTAAAGTCTCTTACACGAGGTAATGTGATACTAATTAATTTATCTAAAAAGTTATACATGTTTTCGCCTCTTAAAGTTACTTTACATCCAATTGGATGACCTTCACGAACTTTAAATCCTGCGATTGCTTTTTTTGCTTTTGTTACTACAGGTTTTTGTCCAGTTATTGCCTCTAAGTCAGCTACTGCTGCATCTAATAATTTAGAATTGCTAGTGGCATCACCAACACCCATATTTACAACTATTTTATCTAATTTTGGTAATTCCATTACGCTTTTATAATCATATTTTTCTCTTAAACTAGGTACGATTTCTTTACTATATTTTTCTTGTAGGCGGTTCATATATACCCTCCTTTCAGGTTTAGTCAAGTTTTTCATTTGATTTTCTTGATATTCTTATTTTTTTACCATCTTTTGTAGTAGTGTGTCCTATTCTTGATGCTTTTTTAGTTTTTGGATCAATTATCATAACGTTTGACACATGAATTGGTCTTTCGATTTCGATAATTTGTCCAGCTTCTCCACCGTTTGGTTTAACATGCTTATGGGCGATATTAACACCTTCAACGATGACTTTATCATCGGCTTTAAGGGTTTTGATTATTTTGCCTTCTTTGCCTTTGTCTTTACCAGCAATGACAACTACTTTATCTCCTTGTTTTAATTTCATATTATTCCTCCAAACGATTATAGTACTTCTTTAGCAAGTGATACTATTTTCATAAAATCTTTGTCGCGAAGTTCTCTTGCGACTGGTCCAAATACACGAGTTCCTACTGGTGATTTATCGTCTTTGATGATGATGCAAGCATTGTCATCAAATCTGATATATGACCCATCTTCTCTTCTTAGACCTTTTTTTGTTCTAACGATAACTGCTTTAACAACTTTTCCTTTGCCAACAGTTCCGTTAGGTGTTGCTTTTTTAACTGTTCCAACAACGATATCCCCGATGTTTCCAGTTTTTACTTTGCTTCCACCCATTACTCCTATTACTAATAGTTCACGAGCACCTGAGTTGTCAGCAACTTTTAAACGAGTTTCTGATTGAACCATTTAACTTTCCTCCTTTTACTATTAGTTATAAGATAACTGCTTTTTCTACTATTTCTACTAAACGGAAATGTTTAGTTTTTGATAGTGGTCTTGTTTCTACTATTTTTACAGTATCCCCAACTGCTGCTTCATTTTTTTCATCGTGCGCAGCATATTTTTTAGAATATTTTGCTCTTTTTCCGTAAAGTTTGTCTTTTCTGTAAGTTTCTACTAATACAGTAATAGTTTTGTCGTTACCAGCACTGGTAACTTTACCGATTAATTCTTGTTTTCTTGTTTCCATAATTATCCTCCTAGTCTTGTAACTCACGTTCACGTAAGATTGTTTTCATACGTGCTACAGCCTTTCTAAGTTCACTTATTCTAGCTGGTTTTTCAAGACTACCAGTAGCTTGGCTGAAACGTAAATTGAATAATTCTTCTTTGCACTCTGCGATTTTAGCTTTTAATTCTGCATCGCTTAGTTCTCTTAGTTCTTTACTTTTCATTTACCTCACCACTTTCTCTTTTAACAAACTTACATTTAATTGGTAGTTTGTGCATAGCTAACCTTAATGCTTCTCTAGCTACTTCTTCACTAACTCCAGCTACTTCAAACATAACTTTACCTTTTTTAACAACTGCAACCCATGCTTCTGGAGCACCTTTACCTTTACCTTGACGAGTTTCAAGTGGTTTTTTAGTTAATGATAAGTGTGGGAAAATGTTAATCCAAACTTTTCCTCCACGTTTCATATAACGTGTCATAGCTACACGGGCAGCTTCGATTTGTCTTTGTGTGATCCAAGCACCTTCTTGCGCTTGAAGACCATATTCACCAAAATTAACTTTGGTATTTCCTCTGGCTACGCCATCATATCTTAAACGATGTGGACGACGATATTTAGTTCTCTTTGGAATGACTGCCATTGTTCTTACCTCCCTTATTTTTCTTTTCAGGAAGGATTTCTCCTTTATAAATCCATACTTTTACACCGATTTTACCATAAGTTGTATCAGCTTCTTTATGAGAGTAGTCTACATCTGCTCTTAAAGTATGAAGTGGAATTGTACCTTCTGTATATCCTTCACTTCTGGCGATTTCTACACCATTTAAACGTCCAGATACTAAAGTTTTAACTCCTTTTGCTCCTGATTTCATTACATTTCTAATTGCTTTCTTTTGAGCAACTCTAAATGATACACGATTTTCGATTTGATGAGCAATATTCTCAGCAACTAGTGCTGCTACCATGTTAGGGTTTTTAATTTCTTTGATTGAAATGTGAATGTCTTCTTTAACTTTTTTAGACAATTCTTTTCTAAGTTTTTCTATTTCATCGCCACCGTGACCGATTACTACACCAGGTTTAGCTGTGTTGATAATAACTTCGGTCTTACCTGCGGTTCTTTCAATAAGAATACTTGCAACTGCTGCGTCTTTTAATTTTTTTTCTAAAAATTTACGGATTTGGTAATCACTATTTAGGTTTTTAGCGAAGTCTTTTCGTTCGGCATACCAATTTGATTCCCAGCCTTTGTTGATTCCGATTCTAAGTCCGACTGGACTAACTTTTTGACCCATCAGCCATCCTCCTTTGCTTAATTTTTCTCACTTACAACTACTGTAATGTGACTTGTTCTTTTTAAGATAGGGTCTGGTCTACCTTTAGCTCCAGCTCTACCTCTTTTCATAGTTTTACCTTCGTTTATATATGCTTCACTTACGTATAGGTTTTCTTTGTTTAATTCTAAATTGTTTTCAGCGTTTGCTGTTGCTGATACTAAAACCTTACGGATTAATCTTGAAGCTTTTGTGTTAAGGTTTGCTAATATTATGTCAGCCTCTGCTACATCTTTACCACGAATTAAATCGATAGTTAGACGAGCTTTTCTTGGTGCGATTCTTACACCTTTAGCGATTGCTCTAGCTTCCATTTATATCATCCTTTCTGGTTTATTTTACTTTTTCTTTTTGTCGTCACCGTGTCCACCAAATTTACGTGTTGCGGCAAATTCTCCTAATTTATGTCCAACCATATCTTCTGTTACATAAACCGGAATGAAATCTTTACCATTATGAACAGCAAATGTGTGTCCAATAAATTCAGGAAAAATTGTAGAACGGCGAGACCAAGTTTTAATAACTTCTTTTTTACCAGATTCGTTTAATTCTTGTACCCTTTTTAATAGTCTATCAAAGACATAAGGACCTTTTTTTAAACTTCTAGCCATCTTTAATCAATCCTTTCTTATTTTTTACGACGACGAACAATTAATTTGTCTGAAGCCTTTTTCTTGTTACGAGTTTTGTAACCAAGTGCTGGTTTACCCCATGGAGTCATAGGTCCTTTACGTCCGATTGGCGCACGTCCTTCACCACCACCGTGTGGGTGATCGTTAGGATTCATAACTGATCCACGAACTGTAGGTCTAATAC
>CAMYRF010000029.1 GCA_947296775.1 uncultured Mycoplasmatota bacterium | reverse complement strand
ATGTTACCATAATGAATCGCAAGCCCACCAATTAATTGAACTTTATATGGTTTTTCACCAATACCCCGATAAGCTGCCTCTCGAGCAACTGCAAAAGCTTCAACTAAAACATCTTCTAAAGCTTCACCATCTTCAAGTCTTTTTCTAAGTTCAGGTGTTTTAGCCTTTAACTCGTCATCAGTTAATTCGCTCATTTCACTATCAAGTAATTCAATTTCATCAGCAATTTTTTCAAATCGTTCTAATTCTTTATATTCATGATCAAAAATCTTCTTTAAAAATTTCATATCTGTCATCCTTTCATGTCTATTACCATTGTATCAAAAAACCATAGAAAATAACAGTAATATAAGAAAAAAAGACTGAAAAATCACTGTTTTTCCTAATTACATCAAACAATAAATTGATCAATCAGATTTTAAAAACATTTTACATTTAAAACACAAGTAAACACAAAATTAAAAACAAAAGATAACCAATATAAATACAAACCATTTAAACGCCAATTATCTTCTTTAAAACAAATACAAAAAGTAATATAATTATAAAACAATTACGTTTTACACATCACTTTACAAGAAAAGTCCTCCTAAATATAGGCGGACTAAATTATAATTTTTTATTTTTCTTTAATGATTCCATAGTTGCCATCTTTACGAGTATAAACAACTTCAACCTCACCATTTTTAGAATTTCTAAAGATAAAGAAATCATGATCTATTAAGTTCATTTGTAAGATTGCTTCTTCTTCACTCATAGGTTTTAATTCAACCTCTTTACGTTTAACAATCTTAGTTTTATCCGTTTCTGCTTTAGGTACTTCAAAATCTAAAACTAAATCAGAGAATCTTTCTTTATTACCTTTTTTGCTCATACGAGTTTTATTTTTTCTAATTTGTCTTTCTAATTTATCTAAAACTAAATCAATAGCTGCAAATGGATCTTTATTAGTTTCCTCTGCACGTAAAATCATTTTTTTAGCAGGTACAGTTATTTCAACTACTTGCATAACACCATCTGTTCTAATAACAACTGTTGCTTCAAACGCTTCAGGATTTTCAAAATATTTATCAAGTCTACCAAGCTTTGTTTCAACATAATCCTTAATATCACTTGTAATTTTGAATTTTTTTCCATGAATTCTATATTCCATATTATCACTCTCCTATTTACATTATATCACAATTAAGGTGAAAATAATATGTAATATTATGTGAAACAAATAGAAAAAAAAGACCCCTATACTAAAGCAGTCTTAATTTCTACTACGTTTTTAGCTTGAAGGCCTTTGTCAGTTCTAACTAATTCAAATTCAACATACTGACCCTCAACTAGTGTTTTATAGCCTTCTGTAAGAATTGAAGAATAATGAACAAAAATATCCTCATGATCGTTATATTCAATAAAGCCAAAGCCTTTGTCATTATTGAACCATTTAACTTTCCCTCTCATACTTACATCTCCCTTCTAGTAATTCTCTTACATTACTAATATAACGCCTATAGTACCGCATTTCAACAAAAAACAAACTACAAAATTCGACATAATTTGCAAATAAGTCGAACTATAACCGCGGTAAATATTATTTTACTATAAACATTCATTTACACCCTGAATAATGCCTCAAAGATACGTTTTTATGTCTGAATGTAGGTATGTGTCATTGCTTGTTATTGAAAAATTTAATTAATGTACATTACAAATCTATTTGAGGAATATTTAATTCTTTATCCTCAAAAACTTGATACCATGAAATTGCAATTATAGAAAGCAGTTGATTTTATGAAAGAGTTAGTTATTGGGAGCTCAATAAATTTAATAAAAAGCAAGTATCCACAATATAATAAAGAAAAACTAGCAGAAATCAAATATGGATTAGCTAGTATATACTTAACAATTTCTAAAACAATTGTAATTGGTGCTATTGCATTCATATTAGGAATACTAAAAGAACTAATTATATTTACAATAATATATAATCTATTAAGAATGACGTCCTTTGGAATGCATGCAACAAAAAGTTGGATTTGTTTAGTGTCATCATCACTGATATTTATAGGTTCTGCATATCTATGTACAATGGTTACCATACCTATATTGCCAAAAATCATTTTAGGTATAGTTGGAGTATTACTAATATTTAAAAATAGTCCAGCCGATACTGCAAAAAAACCAATTGTTAATCCAAAAAGACGAATGGTATATAAAATTACTTCGACAATTATAGCTACAATATTTGTAATATTATCAGTAACTGTATCAAATGATTTTTTATCCAATAGTTTTATGTTTGCGCTGATTATACAATGCTTTATAACATCAAAAACAATATATAAACTATTTGGGCTACCATACGATAACTATAAAAGTTATCAACCTTAAAATAAAGAGTATGGAGGGAGGATTACTATGACATTTATAGCTACATTATTAGCCAATTTAGGTGGCTTATTCGCAAATGTTGGAAGCCAAACATGTATCAATTGGTGGTGGGACGAAGAAGAAACACCAAAAAGTTTAATTAAATAATAAAAATGTAGAGTTTAATATACCCTACATTTTTATTTTTAATTCTTGTGTAAAAATATCTCTACTAATTTTCTTTTCATTTTCTAAATTCAAATCACTTGATATTATTTCATCTACTAAGGATAAACCATACCCATGCCCTTTACCCTTTGTTGTATAACCTTTGTTAGCCATTTTATCGAGTTCAATCATTCCTTCATAATTATTTGAAACATCAATACACATGTAACCATCCATAACAAACATTTCTAATATAATATTCTTTTCATTCAAAGGTTCAACCGCCTCAATAGCATTATCTAAAAATACGCCAATCACTTTACTAATATTTAATAAAGTTTTATTATTCAAATTCAATAAATTAGTTGTTTTAACATTATTAGCAATATCCAATACATAATCAATACTTGTATCATGCATTTTACAAATTTTCGAATATACTGTTGCCCTAAGTCCACCCTCTGGAATTTTAGATGTTTTGAAAAATATAGTTTCGTTATCATTTATTCCATTATCAACTAAACTATCTATATATTTCTTTAAATTTTTATCATTAGCTTTTGCCATATTTCTAATAGTCAATAATTGATTTTTATTTTCATGACAATCCACTCTATAACGATCCATAATACTTTCGTATTCACGTAAACTAGTTAAACTTGTTTCGTATTTAGTGTTTATTATATTATAATTAGCATTAGTATTAGCCATTTTAACAATAACAACTACAAACAAAATTGTTAAAACTGTATTACATATTAACAATACATACCATGGTAATTTCATATAAGTCATAATCATAAATAAACTAGCTAAAAATAAAATTAATAAGAAATAAATAATTATACTATTTCTCTTAACACTATTAAGAACATTAAGTAAATATTTATATAACTTTGTTATAATGGGTATTTGCAACATTAAATATGATAAAAATGCAATTAAAATATTTAATAACATTGTGCTGTAAGTCATACTCATCAATTCACTAATATTTTCTTTATAAATTAAAGAAATAAATAATACTAATATCATCTCACTTATCATAACAACAAATTGTGAAAAAATAACACCCACAGCACCTTTGTCTACTCTTTTAAATACAAAAAAATAATTCACTAAAAATAACATCAAAAATATAAGTATAATTCTTAAATATTGTGGCACAAAGAAATTAACTAACGTACCAAAAAGTGTCATTGATAAAATAAGAATATAATTTTTATAATTGTTCATTTTAAATGGCAATTCTTCCAATTTATACCAACTATACAAACAAAAGGCTTCCACAAACACTCCACTTAGAGCATATAATAACATATTTATTACCATCTTATATCAGCTCTCCTTCAAATCTTGTCGAAATTATATCCGTTGTTTTTCCATTATCAAAAGTAATTAATTTCTTTGGTTTGTTATAACTAACAATTCTTTTTTTGTTAACAATGCAAGATCTATGTGTTTGTACAAAATCTTCATTAAGCATCTCTACAAATTCCATTAAATTTTTATTTACTCTAAATTCCGAATAATCTGTTTTAATAACACTCTTACGCTCAACACTATCTTTAAACACATATAAAATATCATTTAAAGCAATAGTGTAAGTAACTCCGCCCTCTTTAAACCTAATAGATTTTTTCTGATTTAAAACCTGCATAGTTTTTTCTAAAGCTTCTTCTAATCTTTTCTCACAATGATCAAATTTATTAATAAAAGTCAAAAAAAGAAAATCCCTTTTAGCCACCACTGGACTTAATTCATCGTGACCAGTTAAAAATATTATCACGCTATCAACATCTTTATTTCTTATAATTCTAGCCATATCAATTCCAGAACCGCTAGGAGTTTCAATATCCAAAATATAAACCTTAGAAGAAAGCTTTTTATTAATAACTTTAATAAAATCAGTGTTGTAATCATCATACAAATGAAGTTGATAAGCAACTTCATTTTTCATCATATATTTTGTTAATACCCGTTCAACCAAATCCCTGTCTTTCTTATCGTCATCACAAACAATAAAATTCACCATAATTCTTACCGTCCTATTCTTAATATGTCCTACCTTACTGCAATCATAATATAGCACATTTCAATACCTTTTTCTACAATTTTTGACAAAAAAATGGAAAATATTGGAGACAAAACAATTTACTAATAGTATACAAAATTAAACAAGATAAACACTTATATAATCAAAATAAAAACAAAGATATTTTTTTATCTTTGTTTTACTTTTTCTTCCACATCATCTAACCACTGCGAACCTTTTTCTTTTAGGTAAGATCCAGCATCTGTACTCTTATCCCAAAGCCATTCACCAGCAGCTTTAAGTTTCTCTTTAGCTTTTTCTTTATAATCAGGAATATTACTTTCAATATAAGCATCTAAAGTGTGTAAAGCATCTTTAGCTTTTTCTTTAGTTTTATCTGATACTTCATCAATTGTATAACCATCAATTTCTTTTTCACCAGCACAAAATTGAAGTAAAGTATCAAAATTTTCTTTAACACTTTCTTTAGCCTCTTCATATTCCTTAGTTTGCTTAAATTCATCAGTTGCATTAGCAACTTTTTCAGCACCATCAATCATAATAGTAATAGCTGCTTCAACCGCATTATCACCTTTTACTTTTTCATATTCATCATTAATTGCATTTCCAGCCTTTTCGCCAATATTATCTAAAGCGCCTCTAACTGAAGTGTTTTCTATTTCTTCTTCAGGTTGTTCCATAGTATTCTCTTTACTATCGTTAGAACTAGCTTCATTAGAAGCACATCCCACTAAGGTCATAGAAAGACTACCAGCTAAAATAAGCGAAAGTAATTTCTTCGAAAACTGAAGATTATCTATATTTTTTGACATAATTAATCACCTCTAATTCATGACAATTATTATATCACTTTAAAATTAATTTGCAAATTCTAAACACCGCCAACCTCACCTTTTTTTCTAAGCAATAACTTGCGTAGCCAATCAATAGGAACAACTAAAAATGCAATCAAAACCATTACTTCAAACTCAAATAAGCTAAGTCCGTAAGTTCTAAACATATCACCGCCATAATAAATAAGGCAAATTTGAACAATTAATATAAAAGCAATAACCGTTAAAAACACTTTATTTTCCATAATATGAGCAAATAAATTAAGTCTATGCGTACGCGAATTAAAACAATTAAAAATGCTCATAAAAATAAATAACCCAAAGAAAGCTGTCATTAAATCATTTGTATTTTCCATACCAAATATACTGTGGATAAATGGACTTTTTAAAAAGATGATACAAAGTAACGCTGAAAACACCCCCGTAATAAATATTTCCTGTTTCATATACTCATTAATAATCATTTCATTCTTATTCTTAGGTTTCTCCATCATGTATTCCTTAAGCGCCGGTTCAAAAGAAAATGCAATTCCAGCTAAAGTATCCATAACCATATTTATCCACAACATTTGAATAACAGTAACTGGCGTATCAACCCCAATAAATGGTCCAATAATAGATACACTAACCGCACACAAATTAACTGTTAACTGAAAAATAATAAATTTACGAATACTCTTGAATATCGTTCTCCCATATAATACCGCGTTAGAAATAGATAACAAATTATCATCCAAAATAACAATATCACTAGCTTCCTTAGCCACTTCTGTTCCAGAGCCCATCGCAAAACCAACATCAGCTTTTTTTAGCGCAGGCGCATCATTCACTCCATCGCCTGTCATTCCAACAACTAAACCAGCTTCCTGTGCCAACTTAACAAGTTTACTCTTATCCTGTGGCAAAGAACGAGCAATAATTCTAAGATGGGGAAGCAATGACTTAATCTCGTCATCAGATTTTTGATTAAACTCTTCACTAGTTAAAATAACATCATCAGTTCCTCTAATAAGACCAACCTCTTTACCAATCGCACAAGCAGTATCTACATTATCTCCAGTAATCATAACCGTATTAATATGCGCACTTCTAATCAAAGCCAGCCCTTCCACAGCCTCAGGTCTAACTTCATCTTTAATATAAACAAAACCAATTAAGCCAAGTCTACCCACTCTATCAAAACTATCCATAGTAGCTAAAGCAAGAACTCTCACACCTCTTTTAGTAGCCTCACTAACCTGTTTATATAGCTTTTCACGGCGAAATAACCCAACCTTTCGATCACCCTCATAATAATGAGTACACTTACTCAAAATAACCTCAGGAGCCCCCTTAATTAAATTAACACATCTTCCATCATAACGCACACTAGAAATAGAATACTTTTTTTCACTAGAAAACGGAATTGAATTTAATTTTTCAAAATTAACATTAGATTTACCAAAAAAATCAAGCAAAGCCCTATCAGTAATGTTCCCCCCAATAGCCTTTCCATTTTCATCATAATTACTCGCATTATTCGCTATCAAAGATAACTTAACCTGTGAATAAAAAGACTTATTAGTTAAAAGTTCTTCTTCATCATTATAAACATTTCCTTTCGCATCACTAATACCAATAACCTCCAGCTTACCCTTAGTAATTGTTCCTGTTTTATCAGTAAATAAAATATTAATATTCCCAGCGGTTTCAATCCCCATTAATTTTCTAACAAGCACATTGCTTTTAAGCATTCTTTTCATATTAGATGATAATACCAAAGTAATCATCATTGGAAGTCCTTCAGGCACCGCCACCACAATAATTGTTACACTAAGCGTTAATGCATGTAATAAATAACCAAACATCATTGGAAAATTAGTAACAGTCTGTCTAATTAAATCCAAATTAAAATTATTATCCAAAATAATTACTGAAAACAAATAAGATACAGTTACCAAAGCGGCACCAATATACCCCATCTTGCTTATCTGACCAGCCAAATGAGCAAGTCTTAATTTAAGCGGACTATCAGGCTTTTTCTCACTAACCTCCTTAGCTAAAGTTCCATAAAAAGTCGCATCACCAACCTTTTTAGCTATCATTAATCCCTCGCCAGAATAAACAACTGAAGAACGATAAACTAAACTACCATATTTCTTATTAATCTCTTTCATCTCACCATTTAAATTAGATTCATTAACTTGAATATTACCACTTATAAGTTCTCCATCAGCTGGAATCTGATCACCCGGACCCAAACTAATAACATCGCCAACAACAATATCATTAATCTCTACCTCAGATAATCTGTTGTTCCTACGCACACGACTTCGAATCTTAGAAGCATCTTCCTGAAGCTTATCAAAAGCCTTCTCACTTCCATACTCTGAAATAGAAGAAATAAAAGACGCCAAAAAAATTGCGATCACAATTCCAATAGTTTCATACCAATCAAAATCCTTAAATAAAAACAAAGTTTTAACCGCCAAAGCAATTAATAAAATTTTAATAATAGGGTCCCCTAAAGCCCCAAGTAAATGCGTAATAAAACTGTCCCTTTTTCCCCCTAAAATTTCATTTGTACCATGTTCTTTTCTACTTATAACAACCTCTTCATCAGTTAAACCAGTTTTCATAGGCACCTCCTATCAAAACATAT
>CAMYRF010000028.1 GCA_947296775.1 uncultured Mycoplasmatota bacterium | reverse complement strand
CCCATTTAATATGGCCTATATAAAAGTTGCTGGTGATTACATCGCAAACATTGAAAGTAATATGGGGGCAGAACAAAGAGCACGTGCAACCTATGAACACCTAATGGAATTAACAAATGACCCAGATGTTCTTGCACCACTAGCATTCCTAAGAGAAAGAGAAATCGTACACTATCAAAGATTTAAAGAACTTCGTAACTACTATTTAAAAAATAAAATTGAAGCTGAAAAAAATTAATACTCATAAAGAGTATTTTTTTTGATTAAAAATGCATAATAAAAACGGTGATAAAATGAAAAAAATACTATTAATTTTATTAATTCTTACCTTGACAGGTTGTGTAGAAAGCATAAAACCAGAAGGTAAAATAACCGAAATAAAATATAATGATATAACAATTCAAAAAGAGGACTATGAAAACGTCAAAAAACTGTTAAATACAGAATTTAAAAATGATAAAAATAAAAATTTAGAAAACAAATTAATAATAAAAACAAAAAAAGATATTTACTACTATAAAGTATCAGATAAATACATAAGTATAAATGGAAAATATGCCCAAAATGAAAAAATAGAAAAATACCTAAATAGCCTAAAAAATAAATATTATGATACAAAATTTTATAATATAAGCTATGAAAAAAACTACGACAAAAATGATGATGAAATCAACATAAGCTTAGATAAAACTTCAAATTACATTATTATAAAAATAAAAGGACAAATCAAAAACTTCAAAATAAATGAAATAGAATATAAAGAAAATACCTATAAAGATATAGATTTACTATATGAGGAAAAACTAATAAGTAACCAAAACATAGCCATTAGAAAAAGTATAAATTATAATGAACCAGATATCAGAATATCCTTCAGTAATGAATACAATTATAACATTTCCATAATACCAACATATAAAAATGGCAAAATAAAATTTGATACAAATTATGAAATGAAAAACTCCGACTAACAAAATCGGAGTTTTCTAATTAACCATTTTTTCTTAAATCAAATTTTTTACGTTCATTAGTATTTAAAATTTTCTTACGTAAACGATAATTTTCAGGTGTAACCTCAACTAATTCATCATCGTTAATATAATCTAAACAAACTTCCAAGCTCATTTCGCGAGGTCGTTTAAGAACTACAGTATGATCCTTACCAGCAGAACGAGTATTAGTTAAATTCTTGCTCTTAACCGCATTGACAGCTAAGTCCTTATCTTGGTTAGCTTCGCCAACAATCATACCTTCATAAACCTCCATGCCAGGTTCAATAAACATAATACCACGATCTTCTAAAGAACCTAAAGCATAAGCAGTAGCCTTTCCGTTTTCCATAGATACTAATACACCATTTTTTCTTTGACCAACTGCGTTTGAAGCCATAGGCGCATATTCCTTAAATGTGTGATTAATAATACCATAACCCTTAGTAAGCGTCATAAAATCAGTCATAAAACCAATTAAACCTCGTGATGGAATAGTATAATTAAGTCTTACTTGTTGTTCACGGTTTTCCATATTTTCCATATTTCCACCACGAGTTCCAAGCATTTCAATTACATTTCCAACATATTCCTCAGGAACATCTATTTGAACATCTTCGTAAGGCTCGCAAATTACTCCATCAATTTCCTTAGTAATAATTTGTGGTTTAGAAACTTGTAATTCATATCCTTCACGGCGCATATTTTCAATTAAAATAGATAAATGAAGTTCACCACGACCAGAAACCATCCAAGATTCAGAATCAACCTGTCTAACTTTTAAAGATACATCTCTTTCAGTTTCTTTCATAAGACGTTCTTCAATTTTTCTAGCTGTAACAAACTTACCTTCCTTGCCGCTAAATGGACTAGTATTAACACCAAAAGTCATTTGTAAAGTAGGTTCATCAATACGAAGTTTAGGTAAAGCATCTTCCTTACCAACTTCACAAACAGTTTCACCTACTGAAATATCAGGAAGACCTGCAATAGCTACAATATCTCCTGCATGAGCTTCTTCAAGTTCAACCTTATTAAGTCCTAAATAACCAAATATCTTTTGAACTCTAAATTGTTTTATACTACCATCAAGTCTTACACAAGATACAGCACTATTAAGTTTCATAGTTCCTCTTTTAACAAGACCTATTCCCATTCTTCCAACGAAATCATTATAATCAAGTAATGCAGGTTGGAATTGTAAAGAACCTTCTTCACTAACTTTAGGTTCAGGAATATGATTAATAACTGTATCTAAAATCGGATCCATAGTTTCTTTTTGAGTACTAACATCAGGATCTAAACTAGAAGTTCCAGCAAGACCAGAAGCATAAATAACTGGGAATTCTAATTGTTCTATACTAGCATCAAGTTCAATAAATAAATCTAAAACTTCATCTACAACTTCCTTAGGACGAGCTGAATCTTTATCAACTTTATTAACTACAACAATAGGAGTAACCCCAGCTTCTAAAGCCTTTTTAAGAACAAAACGTGTTTGTGGCATAGTACCTTCATAAGCATCAACAACAAGTAAAACACCATCAACCATATTCATAATTCTTTCAACTTCACCACCAAAATCAGCATGGCCTGGAGTATCTAAAATATTAATACGAACACCTTTATAATCAATAGCAGTAGTTTTAGCTAAAATAGTAATTCCACGTTCTCTTTCAATAGCATTAGAATCCATTACACAGTTTACAACTTCTTCATTATCTCTAAAAGTTCCTGACATTTGTAATAATTTATCAACCAAAGTAGTTTTACCATGGTCGACGTGAGCAATAATTGCAATATTTCTTTTATTCATAAAAAAAACACTCCCTTTAAAAAACTAAAAACAATTATAGCACTTATCACTTAAAAAGTAAATAAAAAGGCTTAAAGTTAAATACTTTAAACCAATTCAGTTTCATACAAATGTTTATAAGCTTCACATTTTTCCATAAGTTCATCATGAGTACCTGCAGCAATTACCCTACCATCATCAACAAATAAAATTCTATCGCTATTAATAACTGTAGATAAACGGTGGGCAATAATTAAAATAGTATACTCGCCCTTCATATTATTAATAGCGTTTTGAATCTCTTTTTGTGTTTCATTATCCAAAGCTGAAGTAGCCTCATCAAATAAAATAATTTCTGTTTTTTTAAGTAATGCACGAGCAATCGCTAACCTTTGTCTTTGACCGCCAGATAGAGTAACTCCACCTTCGCCAACTAAGGTATCGTATTTATCAGGTAGTGTCATAATATAATCATGTATTTGAGCAAGCTTACAAGCCTCTATCATCTCTTCATCAGTCATATCTTCCTTAACCAAAGCTAAATTTTCTCTAATCGAAAAATTAAATATATAAGGATCCTGCGTAATTAAAGACATATTCCCTCTAATAGAATCACAAGATAAATCGTTAATATCATAACCATCAATAGTAATTGTTCCCTTATCAGTTTCATATAACTTAGTTATCAAATTAAATATCGTACTTTTACCACTACCACTTTTTCCCACAAAAGCAACAGTTTCATTTTCTTTAATTTTAAAATTTAAATCTTTAAGAATTTTTTCGTCGTTATAACCAAAAGAAACATGCTTAAATTCAAAATTTCCACTTGCTTTATCTAAATTAACTAATCCAAACTTTTCTTTTTCAAAGTTTTTGTGCAAAATAATTTCAAAAATACGATTACAACTTAAATTATAATCTTTAATATACTGAGTTACATAATTAAAATTTTCAAGTAAACCAAATACTCTATCTTGATAAGTATATAAAACAATAAAAGCCGCAAAAGTAAGTAAATTATTTTTAATTAAAATTACTGCCAAAATAATAAATCCAAATTTCCCTAAATTTTCTATTACACTAATCCCAGTCCATAATATTGCATCTTTTTTTACAAGTTTATAGCGCATTTGATTTGAAGTCGTAAATCTTTCTCGCATTTTTTTAGTAAACCCATTTATTGCATTAAGAACTTTTATATCTTTAAGCCCACGAATTAATTCAGATACAATCCCAGTATTATTTTCATTAATTTCCCTAATTTCTTTATCCATTTTAAAATAATATTTATATCTTAAATGATTAAACAAAGTAATTAAAGTAACAATAACTACATAATAACAAAATACATATTTATTAATTACAAATACTGCTACCATAATACCTAAATTAGCCATAGTTGTAATAATGGTATGTGAAAGTTCTGTAAAAATATGCTTAATACTATTACAATCATTATTTATCCTATCAGCAAACACTCCAGAAGAATTAGTCGATAGCTCTTTTTGTTTTAAAAACAAAGTTTCTTCAGCTAAAGAGCATTGCAGTTTAACAAGTAATCCTCTACTAAATTTATTAGAAGCAAAGTTGCCAAACATCCAAAATAGCCAAGTACCTACAGAAAGTAAAAATATATAAAATCCTGTAGTAATTAATCCATTAATACTCTGATTAGTGATGTCAATAATTAATTGGGCTACTAAAAGTGGATTTAACACATTACAGATAATAGATAATATTCCAAAAAACATATATATAAATAAATATTTTCTATAACCTTTAGAATATTGCCAAGATTTTTTTAAATTATAAAATGTATTCTTCATAAAATATTCCCCCATAAAAAAATTGTACTATTTTTTTACCACTAAAATTTAAACTAAAATGACTTTAATACTATGCTGCTTTTTGTGAAATTTTCTTTACCAAGACTTTCGCAGGTTCTTTAACTTTGTTATTTTCAGTAATAGTTTGATTTTGCATTCCATTAATCATTTCTTTTAATTCTTTAAGTTCAGCTAAATCAGCCTGGATTTGTTCTAATTTATCCATATCTTCTCCTCCTTGATCAAAAGATGGAAAAGCATGAACTAAAGAAAAATTTCTAAATTTAGATGGACTTAAACCAACTATTTTAGTAAATTGTTCAGAAAAATATTCTAATGAATTAAATCCATTATTAAGCGCCACTTTCAGCATAGAATCATCAGTACTAGTAAGTTCATTCATACTATTTTGAATCTTTCTATTATTTATATATTGATTAATTGTTAAACCAGTATTTTCTTTAAATTTACGCATTAAATGAAACTTATTAAAGTGAAACTCTAAAGCAATTTCATCAATAGTTAAATTTTCGTTTATATTATCATCTATATATAAACAAATATCCTTTACTAATTCCTCATTCATGGTTTTCCCCCCTTAATGCCATTATAACAGGAATTTTTGCACAGTTTTTAAACAATACTGATATTATACTACCTATAAAAATCATGTCAAATTAAGAATTCCCACAAAAAAATATATTTCTTGATAATATTAAAATAATTAGTTATAATAAATATGGTGATTATATGGAAATATTAATGTTATTTGTAAGTCTTATTGTAATCTTAATTGCAGCCGAACTATTTGTTAATGCAATAGAATGGTTAGGAAAATTATTAAATTTATCAGAAGGTGCAGTTGGATCAGTGTTAGCCGCTGTTGGAACTGCCCTTCCAGAAACTTTAATTCCAATTATCGCACTAGTTAGTGGAAACCATGAAAGCGCTGAAGAAATTGGAATAGGTGCCATTCTAGGAGCTCCTTTAATGTTATCAACACTAACAATGTTTGTAACTGGTGTTGCCGTCATAGCCTTTAAACACAAAAGAAAGCACAAAGATAAAGTTGTGGTACATTATGATACCGTAAGTAGAGATTTAAAATTCTTTATCTTCGCATTTGTAATAGCCTTACTTTGTGGATTTATCCCCAGTGAATTTAAATCTGTAAAAATTTGTTTAGGTGCCTTACTAGTACTTAGCTACTTTATATATGTAATCAAAATAGTAAAAGAAAATAGAGAAAACGAAAGCGATGTACCAGACTTATACTTTGCCTTTGGTCATAACGACATCATGAAAAATAAAAAAGCTATAATTCTAGTATTATTTCAAGCAGCACTTGCTTTAACACTTATCATAATAGGCGCTGAAGTATTTGTAGATTCAATTTCCTATGTATCAAAACTTTTACACATCCCAGCCTTTGTTCTAGCAATAATAATTACACCAATCGCAACCGAACTTCCAGAAAAATTTAATAGTGTTATTTGGATATCAAGAGAAAAAGATACATTAGCACTTGGAAATATAACTGGAGCAATGATGTTTCAAGCATCAATCCTTCCAGCCGTTGGAATTTTATTAACAGACTGGAGCTTAAATAGTTCAGGAACAATAATTTCTTCATTGATTGCTATTGCATCAGCCGCAATATTATTGACAGAACTAAATCTTAAAAAACACATGACCGTAAAGATGCTATTATTATGTGGAATATTCTATTTTCTCTTTATAGTATTAGTTTGTATGGGTATAATAAGATAATTAAAACTTACCATAAAGGTAAGTTTTTTCTTTTGTAATGATGTTTTTTCTATTTTGTAAGGATTTTGTAAAGTACCATTACCAGATAATTTAATATTAGAGTCTAAATTTATTACAGGAAGCACACCATACTCATCTAAAGGACTACCATCACCAAAATATGTATTACCAAGATAAAATACACCATTACTCCCATCAGGATCACCGCTTCTAGTCCACATCACGTGACTAGAATTGCCCATTTCAAGAAAATTAATATAACTACTATCAAAACATTTTTCAAAATTCTTAAAATATAAAGTCATTTTCCCACAGTTTTTTCTATCAGAACTAGAATTTAAAAACTCATCCATACTAATAAGTGTAACGTCAGAAGCACTATCACTATAGTAGTCTTCCAAATATTTCTTTAATGAAGATTTTTCCCAATCATTAGACCATTTATTATCGAAAGCCATATTACCAATACTACTATTACGAATAATCTTAATACCATCATTACTAATTGAAATAATACGCCAAAGGACATTCTCAAACAAAATATAATTGTTAGGATTTTTTCCACGATAAATATATTTTTCTTCTACACTCTCATCTATATAAAAACCCTCACCACGAATTACAATCGGAATTTCTAACCCGCCAAAATTAAAAGTCCCATTTATTCCAACTACTACCATAATTAATTTAATAAAAAAATCCATATTACCTCCTAACAAAGACCCCCTTCACTCTCTACAAAATAATTATAATCACCCCCAAACTAAGCCTATTCTTATCCTCTCATATATAATGTACGGTATTTTCATACCAAATTCCTGCAAAAAAACAAAAAAACTTTCAAAAAAATGAAATTTCTTAAAAAAATAAATGATATAATTAATAATAGGTGAAGTATATGAGTAAAAAACAAAGAAATAGTTTAATTTTTAGCCTTATAATAATATTAATTGTAAGTGTACTAGCATACTATAAAGATGATATCGATAATTTAATATACAAAGTTATCCCAAAAGAAGAAATCACACAGTCATATAACATAGAAGAAATACCAGAATATACTGGAAATGATTATGTAATAATAAATGATAATAAACCAACATTCACAGAAGAGGAATATATAACAACATCATTTGAAAACTATAGTGATTTAGATTATCTTGGAAGAGCAAGAACTGCATTTGCAAACGTCAGCAAAGAAACAATGCCCACTGAAAAAAGAGGTTCAATCGGTATGATTAAACCTTCTGGATGGCATACAGTAAAATATGATATTGTAAATGGTAAATACTTATATAATAGATGTCACTTAATCGGTTACCAATTAACTGGTGAAAATGCAAATGAAAAAAATCTTATAACTTGCACAAGACAAATGAATACTAAAGGAATGCTTGATTTTGAAAATAAAGTCGCTAACTACATTAAAGAAACCAATAATCATGTTCTTTATAGAGTTACACCTATATATGAAGATAATAATCTAGTCGCAACTGGAGTTCAAATAGAAGCTAGTTCAGTTGAAGATAAAGGCCAAGAATTATCATTTAATGTATTTATCTATAATATCCAAGATGGTATAGAAATAGACTATAAAACTGGTGACAGTAAATTAGAACAATAAAAAATTAGGAAACAAAATTGAACTGGTAAGATAAAAGTAGACATAAAAAAATATGTTTACTTTTTTGTTATA
>CAMYRF010000027.1 GCA_947296775.1 uncultured Mycoplasmatota bacterium | reverse complement strand
AAGAAAAACAGAATAATAAGAAAATTTATTATCAATCACAAAATAATGAAGTATTTTATGACTGGGATAAGGTGATAAAATACATGGATAAAATGCAATTACATAAACTAGCCAGCACAAAACAATAACAATAAATGAAATTAAAAAAGGTTTATCATTAAATAATTTAAAAATTTTAATATCGCCTAATCCATTATAATTATCAAACATTTTATAAAGCCAAAATATTAACTTATAAAAAACAAATATCATTAATATAAAAATTAAAATAGAAGTAAAAATATTTTTACTTATTAATTCAAAACTATTATAAAATTTAAAACTAGTACCAATCATTAAAAATAAAGAAAATAAACTAGATAATAATAAAGTAATTATTTTTTTCATACAACTTCCCTCCAAAAACATTTTATAAAATTATTAAATAAACTTTAAGGAACTATTAGTTTAATAATAGTATTTTTTAGTAAACGAAACGTAGAATGCAAAAAAATATCAACTTCTTTTGAAATTGATATTTTACATTAATTCTAGTATTTTATATAAAACTTTAACTTGTTCGCTTGTTTATCAGGTTAACTCGCAGTATAATTGCATTAGGAACATTTAATAAGTTGGGTGGAGCCAAACTTCCATAAAAGAAGGGCGGTGAGAACATGAACAAGAAGGATTTTTTAATTCTATCTTTAGTAATAATTATCTTCCTTTTACTATTTTTACTACTTATAGTATTAATATAAAAGAAATCCACCTAACTCAGCAATGATTTAGGTGGTAACCTTATATAGGCAACACTCAACATGGCATATTGAATGTTCCCTTTTTTTATTTTATGCAAGTTTCCTTGACATATTCATTATAGCATAAAACAATATTTTTATCAAACATCACAAAATAAATGGTGCACGAGATGGGACTTGAACCCACACGAACTAAGTTCACAAGCCCCTCAAGCCTGCGTGTCTACCTATTCCACCACTCGTGCATGAAAGTAAGTATTACTACTTACTTTTTAAAGCTTTAAACATTTTCTTCCATAAACCTTTAGAAGAATAATTTAAAATACCTTGTTTATAAATTCTAAATCCGTATTTAACTAATAAGAAAATTACAAATACAACTAAGATAATTGCGATTACAAATTCTAATAAACTAAACTGCCCTAGTACAAGTAAACAAGGAGCAAGTATTGCTGAAATAAATGGTACATAAGCAAATACCTTAATAAATAATGAACCTTCAAATACTCCAGCCATCATCGCTAAATAATAACCTAATAATGAAATAATCATAATTGGTGTTTGTAATTGTTGGAAATCTTCAATGTTAGTAGTCATTGAAGCCAAAACTCCAGCAAGTAATGAATAAGCAATAAAAGTTAAAACCATCATTAATAAAGTTAATGGAATTATATAAACAAGTTGACTTGCTATTTCACTAGTTAAGAAACTAGATAAAGTCTCCCCTATATCTAAATTACCAATGCTAGCCATATTAGATATATCACCAGTTCCAAGCATAATTCTAAGTCCTACTCCAATAAAGGCAAACAAGACTAAAAGTAAACCTTGAATAATTACAAATAAATTACTTGAAATCACTTTAGAAAGTAAATGAATCTTAGGAGATACATTAGAAATAATTATTTCCATACCTCTAGTTGTTTTTTCATCATTTACTTCAGCGCCAATCATTTGAACTAAGAATATAGTTAACGCAAAGAAAGGTAAAATGAAAATTGGAAATACAGTTGATATAATCATCTGCATGCTTTCATCTTCGCTTTTTTTATTTTCATCTAATACTTCTCTTTCAATTTTAACAGGTGTACTAATTTTCGCAAGTTCATTTGGGTCAATATTTGTTTCAGCTAAAGCAACTGTACTTTTAGTATTATTAACCATTGTACTAATTTCTGCATAATCAGTAGTATTAATAAATCCATCGGAAATTAATTTAACATTTAAAACATTTTCATCACTATTTTCAAATACTAAAACCCACGCATCTTTATTATCTTTTTTAGAAAGTAATTTTTTAGGTTCTTCAGTAGTTTTCTTAATTTCAAAATTAGATTCATCTTCACTATTAAATAAAGAAGAATAATTTTCATTTTGTTGTTTCAAAACTTCATATGATTTATTTGAGTTATCAATAACATATACTACTTGTTTTTTATCAAAGTCACCGCCAAACATCTTAATAACACTATCAATATTAATTAAGCCTGCAATTAAAATTAATAAAAGTACATTGGCAACTACAAACCATTTTGTTTTTATTTTATGGCTTAGACTTACTTTAACTAAATACCAAAGTTTAGTTTTCATAATTCTCACCTACCTTATCAATAAAGATTTCATTTAAAGATGGTTCTTCAACCGCAAACTTAGTAACATTTTTACATTTACTAACTTCTTTAAATACTTTTTCTTCTACACTTTCATCAGATATTTTGATTTCATATTCACCAGGTTTTTCTATAACATCTAAAACCCCATCAATACTTTTAATTTTATCTACATCAATATCAGCCTTAACCAAAATATTTTTCTTTCGATATTTTTTCTTAATATCTTTTAAATCACCACTTAAAACATCTTTACCATTTTTTAAAACAGCAATCTTTTTACAAAATAATTCAACATGTTCCATACGATGTGAAGAAAAAATAATCATACTTCCCTTTTCAGCCATTTCTTTAATTTCATTTTTAAAAAGTTCAACATTAAATGGATCTAACCCAGAAAAAGGTTCATCCAAAATTAATAATCTTGGATTATTAAGAAGCGCTGTAATAAACTGAATTTTTTGTTGATTACCTTTAGAAAGTTCTTTTATTTTTTTATCTTTATAACTAGAAATTCCAAATTTATCAAGTAAATGATCAAGTCTTTCATCTACTTCTTTTTCAGTCATTCCTTTTAATATTCCATAATAATGACATTGCTCTTTAACTGTCATTTTAGTAAGTAAGCTACGTTCTTCTGTTAAAAAACCAATTGTATCAGTTACACTATAATCTATTTTTTTACCATCTAATGTAACCTCTCCACTAGTTGGGTCTAAAAGACCAATAATCATTCTAAATGTGGTTGTTTTACCTGCACCATTAACGCCTAAAAGTCCAAAAATTTCTCCGGGCTTTACTTCAAATGTTAAGCCATTAACCGCAGGAAAATCACCATAATATTTTGTTACATTATCTACTTTAAGCATTTCCACCATCCCTTTACTATTTTATTATACCATGATTATCAAGAAAACCATAAAACATATTGTATTTTTTTTATAAATGTGTTATAAATTAAGTAATGGGAAACATTGTAACATATCAATGCTTGCCCAATTGTTTTGGTAAGCACTTAGCGTAAAGCTAGGTGCCTTTTTTTATTAAATAAAATTCCAAAGAAGACTAATTAACAAAATAATAATTATCAGTAATACTGTGATTAAAAAATCTTTCTTACTCATAGTTATATTTCCCTTCAGAGAACCTCCTGAACTGAAAGACAAACACCAATAGCAGTCACAATATTTCCACGAGAAGCTAATATAAACTATTGTATTATAATAGCCAAATGACAAATTTGACATTTTTGAAACCATTTTCCATACAAAAAAGGCAAATTCACCCTAAGCAAATTTACCAAATTTGAATATATATTATATACCAAAAAAGAAATTTGGTATAAATGCTATTTAATAAGTCTTATTACATCGTTATAAGTAATTAAAATCATAAGAGCCATCAGTAAGAAAAATCCAATTGTATGAATAGTATTTTCTAACTTAGGATCTACTGGACTACCCTTAATTTTTTCAATAATTAAGAAAAGTAGTCGTCCACCATCAAACGCTGGAATTGGAAGTAAATTAATAAATCCAACATTGATACTAATATAAGCTGTTAAATATAAAAGTGAAACAAAGCCACTTGAAGCCGCGCTTCCAACAACACTATAAATACCAACAGGCCCAGCTAAAGAACCAAGTTCTAATTGTCCAGTAATTAAATACCAAATTATAAATATCATTTGATGAACTAAACTAAATGTTTTTGTAAATGCATATTTTAAAGCTGGGAAAAATCCATACTCTACTTCATCTTCAATTTGAAAACCATAACGATAAGTTTTTTCACCATCAACTTCATCTTCTTTAGGAGTAAGTTTTATAGTTTTAGTTACTCCATTTCTTTCCACTTCCATATCAATTGTTTTGCCTTGGAAAACTTGAAGTTGTAAAGTAAGTTTATCAGTAGTATTTGCACTCCTACCATTAACTTTTAAAATTTTATCTCCCTTTTGAAGTCCAGAAGTATAAGCTGGATACCCTGGATCAATCGTCCCAACAATCGCCTTATTTTGTGGAGCCCCATTAATAAGTCCCACAACAAACAACAGCACAATAGCTAAAAGGAAATTCATCATAATACCTGCACTTACAGTTATTACTTTTTGCCAAAAAGGTTTATCATTAAACTTTTTGTCCTTAGGTATATCTGGATCATCTTCAATTTCTTCTCCAGCCATTTGGACAAACCCACCTATTGGAAATAACCTTATACAATAATCAGTTTCATCATTTTTTCGATTAAACCTAAAAATCCTAGGTCCCATACCAAGCGAAAATTCATAAACATAAATTCCTGATTTTTTAGCTGAAATAAAATGTCCAAGTTCATGAATAAATATAATTACACCTAAAATAATAATAAAATATAATAATGTCATCTAATCCTCCTATAATATATTTATAAAAAATACAAAGCCAAGTACTACAAATATAATACTATCAAGTCGATCTAATATACCACCATGACCTGGCATAATATTACCAAAATCTTTAACGCCAAAATAACGTTTAATAGCTGAAAAAACTAAATCGCCAAATTGGCCTAACAAAGATAAGAAAATACAGATAGAAATTAATAACCAAAGCGATACATTCAGATCAATACAAGTATGATAAAACATCACACTTACAAAAACTCCCATTATAGTTCCGCCTATTAACCCTTCCCATGTTTTATTAGGCGAAATTTCTGTAAGTAACTTATGTTTACCAATAAGCATTCCAGTTAAATAGGCAAATATATCAGTCGTTATAGTAATCGTAAACAAGAATACAAAAATCTTTAAATCAATATATCTAAGCATAATAAGTAAAGCCATAGAAATACCTAAAAATAATAAACCCCCAATAATATAAAAAGCATCAGTTACACTATATTTTTTTTGATCATGATATAAAACTACTGGAAGTAAAAAAGCAATAAATAACGCCGCTAAAACTCGATAGTCTAAACTAAATAAAGTTGAAGAAGACGTAACATCCACTAAAATAATCAAAGATAAAAATATATATGCTAATAAAGTTATTAAAAACGGAACTTCTTTCTTTTTACTTTTGGCATCAATAAATTCTTTTAAACCAATTAAAGCAATTAAATACGACACAAAATTGAAAAGCCATCCACCTTTAAGTATAATAGGTATAAAAATCAAAAGCGCAATAATCGCACTAATTACTCTTTTTGTCATAATCAATCCCCCCAAACCTACGATCTCTCTTATTATAATCATCTAAAGCCATTTCAAAATCTTCTGCTTTAAAATCTGGAAAATAAGTATTTACAAAATAAAATTCAGCATAAGAACATTGCCATAATAAAAAATTACTTATTCTTTTTTCGCCACTAGTTCTTATCATTAGATCAACAGCAGGCAACTTATGATATAAATAATTTTCGTAAATAGTTTCATCTAAACTATTTATATCAATCTTTCCAGCATTTACATCATTAACTATTTTTTTAGTTGCATCAATAATTTCTGCTCTACCACCATAATTAAAACAAATGTTAAAACATCTATCTTTATATCCGCTAGTCTCTTCTTCTATTTTATTCATAGCAACTAACACTTTATTACTAAGTTTATCTTTTCTTCCAGAAAAAATTGCATGAATTTTTTCTTTATGACAAAATTCTAAGATTTCCTTTAGTTTACCAGTAAGCAAATTCATTATAAAATTTACCTCTGTTTCGCTTCTTTTAAAATTTTCAGTCGAAAACAAATAAGCACTAATATATTTTACCCCTCTTGAATACATATAAGCTGTTAATTTTTGCAAATTAACAAACCCAGCTTCATGACCTTTACTACGGCTCATCCCCTTTTCAGTTGCCCATCTTCCGTTACCATCAACAATAATAGCAACATGATTAGGAATTTTTTCATTTTTCTCCATTATATTTACCTCACTTTACTAACTATATACGACATTCACTTTTGCTAATGGCAGCGATTTCTACTTTACTATCATCTTTCGATTTTATAACACAGATTTTGGCCTTATCACTCCATACTTTAAGTTCTATTTTCCCATCATCGTCCATAATTAAATTCCCATAATTTGGAATATCACCACTAATATTTAAAGGCTTACTACCATTAGAAAAATTAATATTTAATGTTCTAGTTTTATGCTGCATGATTGCCTCTGCACGATACTCACTAGCCGAATTAACTAATGAATATACAGAATCAACAAACGCATCTTGTCTAGCTTTTGCAATTATATTTACAATAAATGGTGTTGTAATTATTGCAATAATGCCCAAAATAACAATTACAGCTAACAATTCAACTAATGTAAATCCCTTTTTCCCCATCTATTCCACCTCTATTATGATTATATATATTATAAAGCCTCATTGTCAAGAAAAAGACTTCTCAAATACAATTATTTCCATTTTATATACATTTTTCTAGTAATAAAAACTAAAAAGTAAAATAAATATTAAAAAACTTTAGCTATTAAAACTAAAGTTTATCTTTAACCATTTCGCAAATTAAATCAGCAGCTCTTTCCACACCTAAAGTATCACTATTAATACAAATATCATAATTTTCATGATTATTCCACTCTTTTTCAGTATAGTATTTATAGTGAATTGCCCTTAACTTATCAATTCTTTTAATTTCCTTTTGAGCCTTTGATTTTTTCATGCCATATATTTCTGTCGCCCTTTTAATTTTATCCTTCATATCACTATAAACAAAAACCTTAATAACATCTTTTCTATCCTTTAAAATAAAGTCAGCACATCTACCAATAATAACACATGATTCCTTATCAGCAATTTCTTTAATCAATTTAGATTCAGAAGCAAATAAATCATCTGCATTATTAAGTCCAAAATAATAACCATTATTTAAATTCGCTAAACTTCCACGTCTTTGTTCATTGTTTTCAATATACTCTTCAGAAAGCCCAGTTTCCTTAGCAAGCATCATTACAAACTCTTTATCATATAAATTAATTCCAAGTTTTTCAGCAACCAACTTACCAACATATCTACCGCCAGAGCCAAACTCTCTTGATACAGTAATAACAACATGTTTGTCTAGCTTATTTGAAACTTTTTTACTAGTAACTGCTTCACCATTAATGACTTTCGCATTAGCCAAATGACGAATCTCATGAATTAATAAAACAAAAGCAATTAAAAACGCAAGCCCATCAGCCACTGGAGCAGAATATAAAATACCTTTAAGCCCAAATAAATGACCTAAAATAAACATAGCTGGAATCAAGAATAAAATTTGACGTGATAATGATAAAAAGGCGCTTTTACCACTCTTACCAATTGATTGGAAAAATATTCCTGAAGCAATTTGAACACTATTTAAAATACATAACATTAAATTAATTCTAAACGCTAGACATGCAAATTCCATATAAAGTCCATTACCACTACCAAAAATTAAAATCAATTTATCAGGAATAGTCTGGAATAAAACAAATGCAACAGTACTAATAATTAAACTGCAAGTTAAAACATATTTTAAAGTTTGCTTAACCCTTTCATACTTACCTGCTCCAAAATTATAACCAAATATAGGCTGCGAACCAACAGCAACACCAATAATAATACTATTTAAAATTTGATTTATCTTCATTACAATTCCTAGAACAGTTATTGGAATTTCTGATCCAAATTTAGAAGCATCACCATATAATCCAAGCAAATTATTTGTAACTGCAATAACAACAGTAACGCTCATTTGAGTAATAAAACTACTAATACCTAAAGCAGATACTCTCCTGCACATACCCATACTCAATTTAAAATC
>CAMYRF010000026.1 GCA_947296775.1 uncultured Mycoplasmatota bacterium | reverse complement strand
AATAATTTTATAAATAATTTATTTTGCAAATTCATACGATAACCTGACATAGAAAATCTTGAAATTGCAGGATTTGCATATTTCATAACATCTGAAACAGATAAAGTTTCTAATCCCATACGAATTTCCCACATTTGGTCAGCATCAAAACATTCCTTTGCATAAATCATTACTTGTTCGATAGGTAAAGTTTCTAAACCAACACGAATTTGTTTCATTTGCCCATCATTATAACTTTCTTTAGCAAATATTTCCACTTGTTCTAAAGATAAACAAACTAACCCATTATAAATTTCTTCTAATTGTTTTTCATCATAATAACAACTTTCCTGACACTCTTCATAAAATAATTTTTTTTCACCATTAACCATACAACAACACCACCCTAATTATATAATAACACATCTTCATATTTAAAAAAAGAAAAAGGCCAAAATTAATTAACAATTTTAGCCTATGAATTAATAATTTTTGGAACAAATTTAAACACCATTCATCATTCTGATATTATCAATATCCTCAAATACAGCACTCTTTAATAATTCTAAAACCTCGTAACCATTAAGATTATCTTCAGTAGCCTTATCTTTTACTATTTTTAATTGATCAGAAGGTAAACAATATGATAAACAAAGTGCATACATCTGATCATCATTTAACTTATGTTCATCTGTTAATTGCAATAATAATTTTACAAGGTCATCAGTAAAACCAACATAATAAGCAATAAAAATAACATTCATCTGAGTCACAGTAAGTTTATAATCCCTTGTTAATTTTGCAAGCATTATTACTTGTGATTCAGTTAAATAACTATCACAAGCAACTAATAGCACCTCCATTTGAGCATCTGTAAGTTTATACTCTTCAGATAACTCTAAAATCATTCTTATCTGATTTTCAGTTAAGCCAAGCTCCGCAGCAACTGCAAGAATAAACATTTGAGCATCACTTAAATGATGAGTAATACCCAATTGAATTAACATATCCTTTTGATTTTTTAAAACCATTGAAGATTTAAGCAATGCCAAATAGTGTAATTTTTCAAAAAACACAAATATTTCCCCCTTAAAAACGAAGATATTCTAACATTACACACTATTTTTGTCAAATCCAACTACCTTATCTTTATAAAAAGTTTAATCACAATAAAACTATATTTTTAACTATCTTGTACGTTTATATGTTTTCACATTATTTTTACCTTCTACCTACTATATTACAAACAAAAATATAGAGCAACAACTCTATATTTCATTAATATATTCAAGTAACTTAATAAACATCTTAATAAATTTCTTATCAAGGCCTTTTTTACCAAGTTTTCTAATTTCAATACGCTTCTTTTGAATAGTTAAATCACTAAATAAAATACTATCAATTTCTTCCTTCATTTCAGTAGAAATCTGTAAATCACTAATGATGCTCTCGATATCACGATTAATTAAATGCACTGCATCAATTTCTATATCTTTACCTTTACAACTTACCGTAAGTTGTCCAATAGTTTTAGCATCATTAACCTCAACCACAAAGTCAGGCCCATCAACATAAGTTTTAAATGACATTCTATCGCGGTTACTATAAACTTCAACATCATCAGTACGCTTAGTATTTCTAAATACAATCTTATAATTTCTCTTATCAGGGATAATTCCACTCTTACCCTCTTTAGCCCTAATAATTACACTATAATTGTTTGGTAAATAGTTGTACTCAATTTCTGTAAGTAAATAGAAATCTTTACGATATAAATCGCTTTCACCGTCATCTTCAAATAATGTATAAGTATTACTCTTGCCAGGGAAAATATGAATTTCCATATTATCAGGTGGAGTTGTATCATTCAAATCCTCATTAGTTCCCATTGGAATAATAGCCCCTGATTTTGCAAATACAGGGAATTCTTCATCCCTAAAGAAAGTTATATAATTTTTTCCACCAGGGAATTTCTTACCAGTAACAAAATCATACCATATACCATCTGGAATATAGAAATTGTGAAGCGCACGATCCATGACATAATCTTTTCTAGATACAATTGGACAAACCAATAATTCGCCACCAAAATAATACTCATTACGATATAAAACATCATCATAAAATTCTGGATTAGTCGCATAAATTGGTTTAATTAATGGTTTACCAAACTTATGATACTTATAAGCCTCACTATAGATATATGGAATAAGCTTATGACGGAGTTGTAAATAATCCTTAACAATCGTATAAGTCTTAATATCCCATCTCCAAGGTTCTCTCTTATAATATCTACCTTTATCGACACCAAATTTTAAAATTGGTGAGAAAGTACCTAATTGAACAAATCTAATATAAAGTTCATTATCTTCAGTACCTTTAAAATATCCACCTATATCATGAGACCAAAAACTAACACCATTATTATAAGCTGAAACATTGTAAAAAGGTATTTTCTTTAAAGTACTCCAACTAACTATCGTTTTTCCAGAATATAAAACTGGATAACGATGAGGAGCAAGTCTAGCATCAGGAGCTAAAACCATAGGCCTACGCTTATAATCCCTTTGCATATCATAAAATTGATAATGTTTAAGTAAAGCATTCTCACTTAACTTCTCAGTAGATTCATTATCAAGCCAGAAAAAATCAATTCCCATAGTATCCAAAGGATGAATAAATAATTTCAAATAAACATCTACAAATTTTGGATCATATACATTGAAAGGAATCTTTCCATCCTTATCAGCTTGTAAATACTTTAAAGCCTCTTCATAAAATTGATCATATTTATAAATTCCCTCAGTTGGATTTATATTAAGACCGAGCCTAATACCTTTAGAATGTAAATAAGAAATCATTGCGGCTGGATTTTTAAACTTTTCATTATCAAAAGTAAAACCACTTTTTAAATGGTATTTCCCAGCATAATCACGTTTATGCCAGTCTTTATCTAAAAGCATTACAGAAACAGGAATCTGTTTTTTCTCAAAAGTATCCACAAGTTCTTTAAGTTCTAAATCATCATAATTATTATTACGGCTCCACCAGTTTCCAAGTGCAAATCTTGGAATTAAAGCAGGATAACCAGTTAATTCATAATAATCCTTTAAAGCATCTTCATAATCATTTTGGTACATAAACAAGTAAGTATCAATAACTCCAGGCTCTCTTAAAGTAGTCGTTCCATCCTCATTCCAAACAAAATCTGAACTATCATCAATACTAGCCATTCCTTCTGGAGAATATAAACCTTTTGCCTTAATTACGCCTTCTTCTAAACTAATTGCAGGAACACCAAAATTTCTAACCTCTGGATGTCCATAATACCAAACCTTATCAGTTCCTAAAAGTTCAACTTTTAGATTAACAGTTGGATTAACCTTACTACCTTCAAATGATTTTTCTTTAGTATAAGTAAGTTTAAAATATTCAGTTGATATTTCTATAAAATGGGTATCATTTTTAACTTTAAACTCAGGTGCAGGTAAATTTCTACGCAAAATAAGACCAGTTGGCTTATCTAAAAAACCACCATTTGCATTATACTCAAGTCTAATAACTCTAGGCGATAAAACTGTAAAACGATAATTATTACCACTTATAACTGCATTATTATTAGGTACTGCATTTTTAAAGTCAACCTTAAATTGTTCACCTAAATTATACATATTTTCACCCCTTCATTTCTTCTATATTTCATCTATTTTCATAAAATTAGTATGTTTAACTTTTTTAAACGGATATCCCCCAGTAACAATTATTTTATCACCCGATTTTAAACCCAAATTTTCTTTTACTATACTAATTGCTTTTTCATTAATTGAATCGAAATCATCGTCATCAACCACAACTGGCAATACACCAAAATATAAATTCAAACTTCTAGCAACATTTTGATACGGTGTCGCTACTACAATCATACACGATGGACGAAGTTTGCTAATAAGTTTAGCAGTATAACCAGTATTAGAAATTACAATAATAGTTTTGCACTTTAAAGAGGAAGCACTTAAAGCCGCGCTTTCACCTATTGAATCAACAATATTTTTTGAACCTCTTTTTAAATTGTTTTCATAAAATATTTTATAATCAATAGTATTTTCGGCCGCATTGATTATTCTTTCTACTTCACGAACAGAAGCTAATGGATTATCGCAAATAGCAGTTTCACCAGATAGTAAAACAGCATCAATACCCTCAGAAACTATACTAGCTAAATCAGAAACTTCAGCACGGCTTGGATTTACTTCATTATTTATAAATGTATCAAATTCAGAAGTAATAATACTAATTTTACCTTTTTCTTGGCATTTTTTAATAACTTTATTTTTAACATTTGGCACTTCTTCTAATGGAAGTTCAACAGATAAATCACCACGAACAAGTAAAATTCCATCAGATACATCAACAATTCTATCAAATGATTTAACAGCTCTTTCATTTTGAATTTTTGCAATTAATTCAATATGATCATTTTCAAGTTCTATTAATAAATCATTTATCTCCATAATATCTTCTTCATCAGAAACATGTGATAACCCAATATAATCTACATTCATCTTATGCGCAAATAAAATATCATCACGGTCCTGTTCAGTTAAAAATTTCCTATTTAAAACAACATCAGGTAAATAAAGCTTAGAATGACTAGCAACCTTACCACCATTAATAACTTCACACACTACATAATCAAGACCTTTTTCAACAACTTCTAAAATTACTTTACCATCCATTAATTTAATGACTGAACGAAATTTCAAATCATCCATTAGTCTAGGATAATTTACAGAAAATTGATAATTATTACAAATTCCAACTTTCGTATATAATCTAATACGATCACCAGTTTGAAACAAGCCGAATCCTCCTTGAAATTCTCCAGTTCTAATACAAGGGCCTTCTAAATCGAGCATAACAGAAACATTAGTATTCAATTTTGCATTTATTTCATTAATTTTTTCAATAATTCCTTTAGCAAAATCATGATTAGAATAATTCATATTTAAACGAATTACATCCACACCACTATTTACAAATTCTTCTAAAATTTCTTTCTTATAAGTAAGCGGTCCAACAGTCGCAATTATTTTAGTCTTATTCATAGTATCACCTATTATCCATTATACCAGTTTTCTCATAAATTTCCATATTAAAAAGAAAAAAATAGACCATAATGTCTATTTTATATCTAAAACTTTTACTTCATATTCTCCATTAGGACTAGACACATTAGCTACTTCACCAACTTTAAGTCCCATAATTGCATTAGCAATAGGAGATTCATTAGAAATTTTATTTTCAAAAGGATCAGCTTCAGTTCTTCCAACGATAGTATAAGTTTCAATATCACCGTCGCCTACATATTCAACTTTAACAGTATTACCAATTGATACTACATCAGTACCAGCCTCAGTAATAACAACTGCGTTTTCTATCATTTGATGTAAATTAGCAATTTTAGCTTCAACTTCGGCTTGTTCACTTCTAGCCGCATCGTATTCAGCATTTTCACTTAAATCACCTAAAGCTCTCGCTTCTTTTAACTCTTCTATAACAGCAGGTCTTTTTTCTTGTTGAAGAAATTCAAGCTCACGTTTCATTTCTTCTAAACCTTGCTCAGTTACATAAACTTCATCTGTATTTGACATTCTGCTCACCTCGCTTCACAATCATTGTCCAAAATCATACTACACAATTTTTTATTTGTCAATAGTAGAAATTGCTTTTTTCATCATATAATTTGGTGTTACTTCCTTATCGCTTTTAATATAAACGATTTGCTTAGGATGACGAACAATATTTATTTCATTCATATCTTCATCATATATCTCGTTAATTACCACATCAAATTCATCATTAGGTCCAAAAAAAGTAACAAGATCACCCTTTTTAAAATAATTTCTTTGCTGAAGTTTAATAAGACTATCTTCATACCCCAAAACCGTCCCCAAAAAATCTTGATTAGTAACTTCCATTCTGCCGTTATAATATTGGACATTCTTACCAAAATTACCATCAAAAAACTGTGGAACAGAGTCTCTATTCGCACACCTACGAAGAACCTGTTCATATTTTAAATTATATTCATAACTACCCATATTGTTCCAATATTCATCAATAACTTTTCTATAAGTTTTAATAATCGTCGCAATATAATACGCTGAACGCATACGCCCTTCAACTTTAAGACTATCAACGCCCATATCAACAAGTTCAGGAATATATTTAATTAACGATAAATCTTTAGTACAAAAAGTAAATGGTTTTTCGCCTTTTAAATATTCATCATCCTCCATCAAATCAAAATCCCAACGACAAATTTGGCTACATCCGCCACGATTAGAATCTCTAGCTGTTAAAAAATTAGATAAAACACATCTACCACTATAAGAAGCACACATTGCACCATGAACAAATACCTCCAGCTCAATATCAACATTTTTCTTAATATCTAAAATATCCTCCATATTACATTCTCTGGCCAAAACAATACGACTAACACCTTCAGATTTCCAAAATTTAGCAGCCTCCTTATTTAAAGTAGAAGCCTGAGTGGATAAATGAATAACTAAATCCGTATTTTCCTTAGCAAGTTTAATAATCGCTGGATCACTAGCAATAATCGCATCAACCCCTATTTTATCAAGACTTTTTAAATAATCTACAATGTCAGAAAGTTCTTTATTATGCATCGCAATATTAACAGTCACATAAACTTTTTTATCCAAAGAATGAGCATAATTTACACCCCTTTCAATTTCTGAAATTGAAAAATTATCCGCATTCGCACGTAAATTAAAGGTTCCGCCAATATAAACTGCATCTGCGCCATATAAAAGTGCTATTTTAAGTCTTTCAAAATCTCCCGCAGGAGCAAGTAATTCTGGTTTAATCATTTTTCTTCACCTTATATACAACTTTCTTATATAAAAATCCATGTTCATAAGGAAATTTATAATCTATAATGCTATTTTTGTAATTATATAAAATCTCTTTAAAATCATCATCATTAATTAAATGGCTATTAAATACCAAATAATCAATAGAAGATAAATCTTCATCTAAAACATTTAAAATATAATCTGAATAAACAGTAGTTCCATAAGTACTATCCATGATTGGGTATCTCTTGCCCTCTTTGTAGAGTGTTTTATTTTTAGATGAATCTTTTAAGTCAAAATATTCCAAATAATTGTTAACCAAATGTCTCCTAGATGTAAACATAGGAATATACCCAAAAACATTCATAAATAATTTAGACTTAGAATTAGAAACAATAACGTCAATTTCTTCTCTAGTTAGTTCAGAAGATAAATAAGCATATCTAGCCCCTTTACCATTCCAATAATTAATAGTCTCATAATTAGTAACTAAATGTTCCTGAGACCAAACTAAATCAGTTTTTAACCCTAATTCCCTCTTCAATTGAATAAAAGCAATATCATAAAATAAGATACCATTCACCCCTATTTTTTCCACATTAATAAGTATTTCTTTTAAATTATCAAGCTCACTATCGTGAATATTTTTATTCATAGATAAAAATATTTCTTTACCTAAATTTTTAAACTCTAAAACATCTTCTAAAGAAAAATTAGAATCTGTATTAATACTATAATCTTTAATAGGTAAAATAAAAGCATCTACCAAATCTTTTAAATCATTAGCTTGCTTAAAATCCTTAATAATTGCGACTAATTTCATACAATCACCTGCTCCAAAGATTATACCAAAAAAAAGTAGAAATTTCTACTTTTTAATGATATCTAGATTATTAGGCTTCATTACATTCGTTTTAAAAGCGAATGATAAATATTTTGGGTAAGCAAAATATTAGATTCTAGATTTCTAGATATCGCTCAGGCAGCCGCACCTAGGCTAGTACTTGTAGCAGTTCGCACTGCCAGCGTCATAGACTCCACAGCCGACAGAGCCACCGCCAGCGTTCACACCGCCGCCAACAGAGGCGTCCGCATACAGCGAACCATCATTACAGTCGACGCGGGAATCGTCGACATGACACGCAGATTCTCCAAATACACTTAGCAATAATGCTTTATTGGTTTCATATGCTGCTCCATTATCTCCACCTACTAAACAATGTAATCCATCCTTTATGAAACATACTTCACTTGATTCTATCACACCATCTGTTACATTATGTTTTAAGAAAAAGGTTTTACCTAATGTATTATAATCAGGTGTTACGCCTTCTATGGTGTCTACCGAATCACCTACATCAACTGCTTTGGTGCTCAAACTATATACTACATTATTTGTTGGAACTACTGTACTTGTTCCTTCTTGTACATAATCTAATGTTATTGTAAGTTCTGATTTTAGATTATCTGGTTGTGAAGTTACTGCATTATCATATTCTACTTTTACTGTTAATACTGCACTTCCTCCAGCATTTAATGGATCTCCTTCTTATAGTAAATTTAATTGCTGGATTATTACTATCTGTTACATTAATCTTACTTA
>CAMYRF010000025.1 GCA_947296775.1 uncultured Mycoplasmatota bacterium | reverse complement strand
TTTTTAAGTTTATATGAAAATATCCATGCTGTTTTATTCATATATAAATTCCTCCCTACAAATTACTATTTGTTTAAGGGTATTATATCATAAACTTTAATTAAATAATACCATTTTATGACATATATATAGTTCGACTTACTTCTTCTAAAAATGATTTAGGTTCAAAAGTATAAGAATCATATTCATATCCAAATACTTTTTGAAAATTATCTTTTGACTTTTTTATATTTCTATTGTTATGCAAAAAAGAACATAGGAGCTTTTATTGGGTAGACCAAAAGGAAGTAAAACAGGTAGTGTTTTCTTTAATAAAAGTAAAAAGAAATGGTTTGTTGCTTATTATATAACTGATACCGAAACACATAAAGAAGTTCGTAAGCAAAAGACTGTGCAAAATGAAGAAGAAGGCAAACAGTTTTTAAGTTCTTTAGAATGTCAAAAAGGAAATGAAATTTTTATTAAAAATAATGGAATTCCTTTAAGTCAATTAATGAGGGCAAATGTTCAAAGAAAATTAGATATGAACTTAATTTCTGAAAATCAGTATGCAAGAGTATTGAAAACAATACAAATTATAGAAAAAAATGATATAGCTAATAGAAAAATAGAAGATATAATTTGAATAAAAACAAAAAGTACTGAAAACTGCTGTTTTCAGTACTTTTATGGTCGAGGTGACAGGGATCGAACCTGCGACCTCATGGTCCCAAACCACGCGCGCTACCAACTGCGCTACACCTCGAAATTAGATACTTATATATATTAGCATAATATTTTTATAATTTCAAGTTTTTTTTTATTTTTTGTATACTTTTATTTTTCATATTCTATAAGTTATTGTATAATATTATTTATATGAGGTGTTTATATGAAATATGTTTTTGAAGATTTTAATATTGAAGACAATAATTCTATCGTAATGTTTTCAGCTCCACATAGTTTTCCTCAGCTTAGAAATGGTGAGATTAAAAGTGCTGAAACTAAAACTCGATTTTTAGTTGAATCCATTTCTAAATCTTTTGACTGTTCCTGCATCTATAAGACTAGATTTTACAATAATGATCCAAATTGGGATGAAAAATCCACATATAAAGAACAACTTGTGGATTTCATTTCTGAAAATAATATAAAATTTCTTTTTGATATCCATAGTATGTATTATGAAAGACCAGTAGATGTTTGCATTGGTATAAATTCTGGTAAAAATATTTTAGATAGATATGATATTTTGAATATGATGGTAGAATCTTTTAAAAATGTTGGTTTTTCAACAGTTTTAATTGATAATCCTTTTTCTGCTTCTAATCCTAATACTGTATCTGCTTATATTTCTAATACATGTATGATTCCTTGTTTTCAAATAGAAATAAATAATAAATTTTTACCAGATAGTTGCGAAATCTCTAATTCTGATTTACTTTATAAAAGTTTTGAAAATATTTTGAACAATATTAATAATTTAATTTAGATAAAAAAAGACGCCCCCGCTTTTGGCGGGGACTTTTGCGACTTCGCTCCTAAATTTAGGTTTTGCTTTTGGATGGTTACGTTCTCAATTTCACCTTGTATTTATAGGGCCTTGGGTGAAGCCCAAATTCCTCACAGCACTTAAGTTCTTTCTTATTCAATCGCTTAATAGCTGTGAACTTGTGTTTTCTCCAGTAGTCATAATATAGTCCTTTTATGACTCCTGATACCTTGATTGCCTTCGGGTTGAATCCAGGTTTAAAATATAACTGGATTTCATATAGATAAGGCTCCAAAACAAAAAAGCTTCTGAGGTATTCCGCCTCATCTTCATTTAACTTCCGTACTACTTCTTTTTTTCCCTTGCCTTTTTCCTGAAACATTTCGTGTTTCAGATTAGCAAACCTCCTGGTTTTGTTTTTCACGCTTTCCACTCCTTCTTAGCTAAGTCGCAACATTTCTGAGCAAAAACCTACTTTTATTATACTATACATTTATGTAAACTTCAATAAACTTTTTATTTTTATTTGTATTAATTTGTTTAAAAATAAAAAAACCTAGGAAAATTTCCTAGGTTTGGTGAGCCAGGAGGGGTTCGAACCCCCGACCCTGCGCTTAGAAGGCGCATGCTCTATCCAACTGAGCTACTGACCCATGACGCTTTATAGAATACCATTTTTTACTTTTATTGTCAAGTATTTAGTAATATTTTCTTGTTTTTTTATATTTCTCTTTTTCTGATTCTCTTTAAAGTTTAGTTAATTTCAAAAAATCATTGAAAATTTATTCTAAACTTGCTATAATTGTATTGTTTTAAGTTTGCACCAGTAGCTTAGCTGGATAGAGCGTTCGGCTACGAACCGGGAGGTCGGGGGTTCGAATCCCTCCTGGTGCACCATAAAATAAAAAAACACAAACTTTCGTAGTTTGTGTTTTTATTTTATTATTTGTTTCTTATTATACTCTTGATGTATCATCTGTTATTTCTGTACTTGCTGAGTTTTCTTCTCTTGATGCCATTTGTTCTTGTTCATTTGCTTCTTGTGCCATTTGTGTTTCTTTATCTCCTGCTATGTATGGTTCTACACTAATTGTTATCTTTTTAGAATTTCCTAAAATTATTGAAACTGTTCCATCTTCAGTTATAGCATCTCTTTCTTTAACTTCTTTTTCTGCTATTTCTAAGTCTTCTTCCGTTACTTCTTCTGATGCTTCTGCAAACTCTTGTCCATGTTGTAGTTCTTGATTTTGTTCTGCTTCTAATCCTTCTGCAACTTCTATACTAACACCATCTTTTTCATAAATAGCTCTTGATTTATCGTCTTTTTCTTCGCCATCTCTTGCTTGTTGTACAAAATCTACGCCATTTTCTGATACTTGTATTCCTTCTCTTTGAATATATTCTGTTAATTGATAAACTGTATTTTCCAAACTTGCTATTCTTGCTTCTAAATCTGATCCTTCTGGTATCTGATTTGTACTTGTTACATTGTTATTTTCAATTTCTCCACCAGCATATATCATATCATCATATACATTTGGATTAATATTGGACATTTGGCTCATATATTGACTAATTCTTGCATCATCTACACATTCTGCAAGTTTTGCTTCAAATGTATGCCAATCTTTTTCTTCTAATGCTTGCTCCATGATACTAATTGTTTCTGGATCCATTGTTTTTAAATTTTCCATATATTGTGCTAAATATTGTGACCCTTCTGTATCCCCATTTAACATTGCTTTAAATGTTGCTGGGTCATATTCTTGTATTGCTCCAAATAATTTCATTTGTAAATCTTGTTTTTCTGCCTTACTTTTCCTTTCATCTGCTTCTTCTTGCGATTCGAATAATCCTTTCCCAGTTTTTTTCATTGATGTAAAAAGTTTACTATATGTAGCAATGGATTTTATTGGGTCTTCCATAAATCTTCCCCCCATAAAATCTTTCATCATATTGTATGAAAGCAACCCTGAATATACTAAATTATTGTTTATATAGTCCATATATCCCATATTATTATATTCTTCGATATATTTATCCAATAGTTGATTTTTGCCTTCTTGTTTTAATCCTTCTATGTCCATTTTCTCACCTTTTATCCTTTCAATTCATCAATAACTTTCGCTATTCGTCTTATCTTTTGAGTTCTTTTTTCTCTTACTTTTTTTAATTGACTTTGAAACATATCTATTTCATAAGATTTTAAATTTACCATTTGGCTGTCTACAAATACTACATCTAAATCTTCTAACATATTTCCTCCTAACTCACAGCTAATTTGAAGCTGTTGTTTATTTTCTTTCTCATTACAATAATTGTAGCAATAAATTTAACATTTTGATTGCTTACTTCTTTTATTTTAGGTTCATTTATACTTTCTAGGTTTAATATGTTTTGCTCAATGTTATTTAAAAATGCTTCATAATATTTTTTTCCATTAAATACGTTTTTTATTTTTTGTATGATTTCTTGAAATTTACTAGCTTTTTTTACTAGTCTCATTTCTTCTGTTATAACATGTATTTTATCTAATTCTTTTAAGAATTCTTTTCTACACATTTCTGTTTCTATTAGACATTCATCTAATATTGTATTATAGTCATTAAATTTTACTATACATGCATTTTCTTTATCTATGTATTTTTGTAATTGAACTGGATTATTTTGTAGTGCTGCAATATTTTCTCTTTTTATGTCTGCAATTTTTTTAAATCCTGCTATAGCTACTTTTTGATTACTTTCTGCTTCTTGCATTTCTAGTTGTATACTTATAATACTATTTTCATATTCTGTATACATCTTTTTTAATACTTCTTTATATTTTGCTATTATTTTATCGTTTTGTTCTTCGTATTCTTTATTTTCTATTCCATAAGTAATCATTTGTTCTTTTATTTTATTTATTAGTTCGTTAACTTTCTCTTCCATTTTCTTTTGTGTTGAACTTCTAAAAATTGCAAAAGTAATTTCTGTGTCTATTGTTTCTATTTGTCCTAATTGGTTAATTAGTTCCATTAACTCCATTCCCTTACTTTTTATCATTTGCATTCTCTCCTTATTTATATATGTTTTTATTATATTAATAACATTTTATAATGTCAATGTTTTATTTTGCTTTTATTTTGGTATTTTCTTCAATTATTTTATTCTTAATATCTAATATTATTTTTGCATTACAAAATCCTCTTTCTATTTACATTTTTCGACATTATTGTTATTAATATTATATATACAAAAATTTCAAAAAAAATTATAAGTAAATTTCATTTTATTTATTAAAGGAGGTTATTATGGGATTTATTAAAGCATTTGCTGGAGCCTTAGGCGGTTCTTTTGCAGATCAATGGAAAGATTTTTATGTACCTATGCAAAATGTTCCTGGAACAGCTGCAATTTTTCAAGCTGTACCTCAAGGAACTAATGCTGGACGTGGTGAAAATACAAGTGGGTCTGAAAATATTATTTCTAACGGAAGTAAAATAGTTGTACCTGATGGAATGGCGCTTATTACTATGCAAGATGGTGCTATTACTGGATGTATTACTGAACCAGGTGGATTCATTTTTACATCAGATGACCCAAATTCTAAATCTATGTTTGCTGGTAATGGTATCTTATCTTCTACTTTTGGACAAAGCTGGGAGAGATTCAAATTTGGTGGTCAACCTGGATCACAACAATTAGCATTCTATGTTAATTTAAAGGAAATTCCTAACAATCGTTTTGGGACTCAATCTGAAATATATTGGGATGATGCTTATTTAAATGCTCAAGTTGGTGCTATTACTAGAGGTACTTATACATTAAGAATAGTTGATCCTATTTTATTTATTAAAAACTTTGTGCCTGTTGCTTATTTACAACCAAATGCACAAATATTTGATTTTGCTGATATGGATAATGATGCAGGTGCTCAACTTTTCAATGAAGTTGTTGGAAGTTTATCTGCTGCATTTTCAAATTATACAAATGATCCTAGCAAAGGAAATCGTATTACAAGAATTCAAGGAGATCAAATAGGTTTTGCTCAAAGTCTTTCTCAAGCAGTTGAAGATGGATACCAATGGAAATCTGATCGTGGTCTTGAAATAGTTAAAGTTGCTCTTCAAGCAATCGAATATGATGAAGATACTAAAGCATTATTAAGTGATGTTAAGAAAGCTGATGCTTTATCTGGTGCTCGTGGAAATTCATTTATGCAACAATCTGTTGCTCGTGGTATGCAATCTGCTGGTGAAAACGGTGGTGGTGCTACTGGAATGGCATTCATGGGTATGGGAATGAATGCAGCTGCTGGTTCTATGGGAGGATTCCAACAACCTGCTCAACCAATTCAACCAAATGCTTTTGGTGCTAATGCTCCTCAACCACAACAACAATATAATCAACCAGCTCAACCACAACAACCAGTTCAACCTCAAGCTCCAGTTCCACCAGCTCCACAAGAGCCTGTTGTAACTTCTGAGTCAGTTCAACCAGAGCAACCTGCTCCAGAGCAAATGCAACCACAAGAACCAGTTTCGCAAGTTACACCTAATACTCCTCAACCAACTCCTCAGCCAGCTTCATCAAATCAATTTGATCCTGATGTTGCTTATGAAAAATTATCTTCTTTAAAGAAATTACTTGATGAAGGTCTTATTTCTCAAGAAGATTACGATAAAGCAAAACAAAAACTTTTGGGGGTATAAAAAATGCCAGATTTGAATGATGGACCTAAAATTGTTCAAACAGATTTGGGTAATAAAGATGGACAAAATAAATGTCCAAAATGTGGTGCTACTGATATTTCTCTTAATACTAAGACTGGTAATTTGAGATGTAATTATTGTAGACACGAGTTTCAACCAGAAAAAATTGAAGGAATGGAAACTGATATTCATAATCTTGAAGGCGAAGTTATGGCTTCTGGTACACAAGATATAGCACAGGATACTAAAGATGTCATGACATTTAAATGTAGTAGCTGTGGTGCAGAAGTTGTTATTGATACTTCTGAAACTACTCAAGCTAGATGTCACTGGTGTAGAAATACATTATCTGTTAATCAACAGATTCCAAATCGGTGCTGTGCCTGATGTCGTTTTACCATTTAAATTAAGCAAACCAGATGCAAAATCTATGATAGAAGCGTTTGTTAATAAAAGAAAATTCTTTGCTCATCCTAAATTTGTTGAAGAATTTTCAGCTGAAAATGTAATGGGTGTATATTTCCCTTATATGGTTGTTGATATGAATTCTCATGCTTCTTTTTCTGGTAGTGGTGAACATCAAGTTAGACGTTACACTCGTGGAAGTGGAAGTAATCAAAGAACTTATTATGATGCAGATTTATATGATGTAGATCGTGAATTTGATTTATCTATTAAAGGTTTAACTGTTGAATCTAGTGCTGATAAGTTAAACAAAAAAGATTCTCATAAAACAAATAATGTTATAAATGCTATTATGCCTTTTGATATTGAGAACTCTGTTAAATGGGATTCAAATTATTTAAAAGGATATACTTCTGAAAGACGTGATACTAATGTCGAACAGTTAAAACCTCTTGTTGATACTCAAGCTAAAGATGTTGCTCGTTTTTCAGCTAATAAAACTTTAGAATTATATGATCGTGGTGTTCGTTGGGATAGTGAACATCTTGATATTAAAGGTAGACAATGGAAAACTGCCTATTTGCCTGTTTGGCTTTATAGTTATCAAGAGAAAAAAGGTGAAAATGATAGTTTACTTCATTATGTTGCTATTAATGCTAGAACTAAAGAAACCATGGGTAGTGTTCCTATACATATGCCAAAATTGATCGGAGCATCTGCTATAGTTGAATTTATTGGTTTACTTTTAATGTTATTTGTAGATTTCGATTATAGTTTCTTGTTCTTACTTCTTGGTTTTATCTTCTTCTTTTTCTATTATGCTAAATATCGTAATTTTACAGAACGTCATCATCATGAAACAGAGACACCAACAGAAATGTTTAATGTTGTAAAATCTGATAAGTTAATAAAGAGAGAAACTGGTCTTTCTAATTCCAAGATTGAAGGTGCCAATAATAAAAAAGTTAGTGGACAAGGATTAGCTGAAAATTTACTTAATAATGTTAGTGATATTAATCCTTTTAAAAACTTTAAGTAACTTTTAAATAGCTACATTTAATGTAGCTATTTTTTTTGCTTTTTTAACATTTTTATGCTATCATTTAATTAACTTTTTAAAGGAGAAATATATGAAAATTGGAATTGATATAGATAATACAATAACTAATACATTACCAATATTAAAAAAATATTGTAGAGAATATAATGACACAGTTATCAAAAGAGGTCTAGAAATGCATGACAATGGTGTTGCTAGTTTTAATTTATATGATTGGACACCTGAAGAAAATATGGATTTTTGTGTTAAATATTTAGAAGAAGTAGTTTTGCAAGCTGAAGTTAAAGAAAATGCAAAAGATATTATTCAAAAGTTAAAGGATGAAGGTCATCATATTAATATTATTTCTTCAAGGGCTTTTCCTATGTTTAAAACTCCTTATGAAACTACTGAAAAGTTTTTAAACGAAAAAGGTATTGTTTATGATAAATTATTAGTTGGTAAGATTGAGAAAAAATCTTCTTGCATAGAGAATGAACTAGATGTTTTAATTGAAGATGAAGTTAAATATATAAATGAAATGTCAGAATTTATGCCTGTTATCGTATTTGATGAAATTTATAATAAACAGTGTGAAGGAAAAAATGTTATAAAGGTCACTTCTTGGCTTGAAATATATGATAAAATAAAAGAACTTCAAAAGTCTATAAACTAATAAATAAACGCACTACATTAAAAGTAGTGCGTTTTCTTTACTCTATTTTATCTTCTATATCTGGTGTATTACTTGTTTCTGGTTCACTTGGCGTTGTTGATGGAGTAGCTGTTGGCGTTGTCGTTTCAGAAGGTGTTGTGGTTGTTGTTTGTGTTGGTTCTTCACTTGGTTTTGTTGTTACTAGCGGTTCCTGCGTTTCTTTTGGTTTATTTTCTATTATATTTTCAGTTTTTGCTGGTGTTGTAGTTCTTGTTTCTTCTTCTGGTGCTGTTATTTCATTTACCGGCGCTTGTATTGTTCCTGAATTAGTGTCTTTATAATATGAATCGCTTAGTATTTCACTTCCACCATGTATTTCACATACATCTGGTTTTGTATTTTTTAAGAAATTTTCTTTATGCGTATTTTGGCAACCAGTTTTTGCTATTTTACCTGTCTCATCACATATTGTTAACACTTCTATTTTATCTGGCTTTTCAAATCTTCTTCCTTCTAAACCTGTATGTATTCTTGACATTACATTTGCCCATAATAATCCAGATGGATTTCTTTTATTATAATCTATACTTTCACATTGATCATATCCATAC
>CAMYRF010000024.1 GCA_947296775.1 uncultured Mycoplasmatota bacterium | reverse complement strand
ATACGTGGTTATTAGTCATTATGTATCCATATTGTTTGTCTTTTTTATAAACAAAACCTGAACCTGAACTGGTTTGTTGCCCACGATTATAAGCTTCAACTAATACTACTCCATCATATACTTTTTTGATTGATTCATTGATTGAGTTTTCTTCTTGAATTGTTATATTTTTATGTTTTCCTGTCGTTTGAACATTATCATCTGTATTTGTAAAATATAATGTTCCTAAAATGCCTATTGTTAGTACTACTAAAATAATTACTATGTTTATTAGTTTTTCTCGCATCTATTTTCCCTCCTTTTAATCTAAGTCTTTTATATCATACCAATTACTTGGAAATCCTATTTTGTTTAGTATGCTTTCTAGTGAAACTGTATCTACTATATTATCTAAGTTTTCTACTTCAAATTTTATTTCGTTAATTAACTCATCAAATTCTTCTTTTGTTAATAGTTGTTTTAACATGATAATTAAGCTATATAAATCGTTTTTTCCATAGTTGTATATTTTTTCTTCGTTAAGTGGAATATTTAATAATTCATGATACTTGCAATCTGGAATCATTCTTTGTGTGCGATGATCATATAAAATATCTTCATGAGCACATACGTTTCTGAAATTTGATAGTATTATTAGATAAATTTCTAGGGTTTCATTATCTAGCTCATATATATTTGCGATATTTTGTTGATCGTCTTTTTTTAGAATACTATAAAATTCAGCCATTGTTCCAAATGATAAAACTTTTACTAAGATCCACATTGGAATATATCCATAATTATCAATATAGTGCATTGTTGCGCTGTGTTTTCTTCCATTTATTCTAATTTGTCTTTTAACTTTGTTTAAAATATCGTAGATATGTCTTTCTTCTAGCCTGTCCTGTGTAAAGTTTTCTGGATTTAAATAATCTTTTTCTTTAAATCCATATTTCTTTGATAATTGGTAACTAATAATAGATTTGATATTATTTTCAACAATTAGAATGTTTTTGAAAAAGGTATTTCTTATTTTTCGATCAAAGGTAAAGACTCCATATAGTTCATCAAAGTGTGTCCCAGGCAAAAATTTACTATGGCTATCTGGTTTCGTAAACATGTGCCTGTAACCGCTAATAAAAAAGTAGTTTTCTCTGAATAGTATTTGTCTTGCCTTTTCTTCGTCTTCTATGACCAATCCTCTTGTTTTTAAAATATCTATTTGTTCATCAATTGTTTTAAATATTTTCTTGGTCATGTTTTCCATATTATCACCTATTATTAATTATATCATATTTTACTATGCTTTTGTGATAAACATTTGAAATGTTTATTTTTCATAATATTTTACTACTGATTTTCTAACTACTTCAGCTATTTTATCTTGATATGATTGTTTTTGAAGGAGATATCTTTCATTGGGATTTGAAAGGAAGCCCGCTTCTAATAATATCCCTGGCCTGTTTATTCTTCTTTGGAGATATTTTGTACTGTTTTCTTTATAATCTCTTTTTGTGTTTAAGTAACGCTTCAATTCTTCTTGAAAAATTGCGGCTATTTTTTCGTTTTCTGGATTAATAGTGTCGTAATATACTTGGGCTCCATACCATGTTTCATCTTCTGAGGCATTTAGATGGACTGATATAAACATATCGCATCCCGATTTATTTATTATATTAGCTCTTCTTGATAAATCACTACGTTTTCGATTATAGGCATTATTTACTGATAATTCATAATCGTCATATCTTGTCAAATATACTGTGGCGCCATCTTCTTTTAGTGCTTTCATTATTCGGTTACTTAGCTGTAAATTTAGTTCTGATTCTTTAACATTTTTATAGTAAGCTCCTGGATCATATCCGCCATGTCCTGGATCTAAATAAATTATTTTTGATAGTAGTGGGAGTTCTTTGTTTTTTGCACTTACAAAATTAAATGCGCATAATAAAACTGCGAACACTAAAAAAACACCTACTTTATAGCTTTTCATATAATCACCTATTTAAGTATATGTGTTTTTTATTTAGTTATTATTTTGTTTTTCCTTTGTCTTTTCCGGTGTCAAACTTATTAGTTTGTCCATAATCATGCCCAGATAAAGTCCCCTGTGTCACATTTAATGATAATCTATCATGGTTATTTTTATCTTTTACATCGCCAAAATAACTATCAATAACAATGTCACCACTGCGAGTTTGTCGAACTCTTGTAACCCCTGTTTCACTCTCAAATCTGTGTAGTTCTTCTTTTTTACCCATTCAAAACCTCCCAATAAAATTTATAATAAACGATTATTTATTCATACTTTGTTCTTCAAAATAATCGTCTATTTCTTTGTCCATTGTTAATAATTCTTTATGATTATCAACGTATTTAGCGAATTCATGTCTTGTTTCGGCCACTTGATTATATAAAGTTTCAAAATCAGAATAATACTGTCCATTACCCATTTGATAATCATCTAAATCCATCAATATATCTTCTGCTTCTATTAACAATCTTAATACTTTAGAAACATAAGTATCTAAATTCATCCAATCTCTTTCTCTAATATCTTTCATTTTACCCTCCCTTTTTTTTATTTCTTCTCCAAATTTAATTAATTCATTAATTCTTTCTTCATCGAATGGCATTTAATCAAACCTCCTTTTTATACTGCATAATATCTTCAAGTAATTGTGTTTTATTCTATCATTTAAAAATATGAATGTCAACTGTACCATGTTCAAAATTTCGTGTTTGTATTATTTTGCAATAACACATTTTTCAATTATAAAAGATACTCAGCTCGTAAGTATCTTTGTCTATGTATTTATTTTCTATAAATTAAATAAAAATGCACCTATTAAGGTGCGAGATAACCAATAAATACGGTTTGTTTATTGGTGTTTTTTTTACACGTTATTAGTGTTAGTGTTTGTTTTGTTTTATCTCTTTGGATGTTAATATAACCTGTTTTTTCTACATCATAAATGTTTTTTATTACATATCTATACGTTTTATTTTTATAATGGATGTATGCTGTATCATTTATGTTTAATTTATCTAGATTTTTAAAATATGCTATACTTGAATTTCCACTATGAGAAGCAATGATAAGATTGCTGCCTTTAATATTTGGCATTTTTGATGTTTCTATTACTTGGAGCCCTTTATCCACATTATTTTTTTCTGGATTGTTTGGATAGAATTCTTGTTTTAGATTTATTTTTGGTATTTCTAAAATCGGATCTTGTATTTTGATTATTGTTTGCGCTGGAGCGATATTTAGTTGTAGAGTAATAGCTGTTATTACATTAATAAGGCTAATTAAACTTTTTGACATCATTTTTTATTTTCCATATTACGTTATAGTGTTTTAGTATGTCATCGTCTGATGTACTTGGTACCTTAACAATTTCTTCTGGGGTTTTTGTTGATTTGATTTTAATTTTTGATTCTTCTGGAACTGAAATTCTTAGGGCAGCTAGTTGTTGTGATCCTTCTTTTACATATACTAATAGGGTATTTGAATCATAATGTTTTTTTGTTAAAGTGATTTCTTCTTCTACTTGATTTTTGCTAAAAGTTATTTTTAATTTATTATTTTCTATTTTTATTTGATGATATTTACTATCTTTTATTTCATAATTATTTAATACGTTATTAGTATCTTCCAATTCTTTTGTTTCTCCTATTTCTCCATTAATTATTTGATTTTCAAATGATGGTTTTTTGTTATTTTCTTGGATTAAATTTAGGATGGCGTTTTTTTCTGCTTCTACATTAATTATATTACCAGTGTTATTTTGCCCGGTCGTCCATTTTATATCTACTGGTTTTATAGCTTTCCAAATTAATTCTTCGGTTGCAATATAATATTTGTCTGTTTGATGGCCTGGATATTCATAACCATAGTAACCTATTTTTTCTATATAATCTCTTGTTTCTTGTGATAATGATGATCTACTCCAGTCTTTATATGTATCATAAGTTTTAGTGGTTATTTCTTTTCCTGGCTCAATACAATAGGCTAAACGATTTCCAAGATAAAATGCAGTAACATGGTTGGATTGTGTTTTTCCGTCTACGGTTAGATTATAGTATATATTACCTAATTTTTTATAGGTTATATTTTCAGCTTTAACATTACAAATACTTAGGGTAACTAAACAAACACTTAAAATAATTAAACTTACTTTTTTCATATTTTTCTCCTTTCTTGCATAATATGTTTTAATACGACAAAATAAATTTAGTGAGGTGACCACTAGGACTAACCTCCAAGTGTTGGTCCTAGATTAGACTAGGTTTTTTTGTTTTAGTTTTTGAGGGAACGTCTCTTAGTATAACTACGAGCACTACAAGAATAACTAAACATTCCAAAAGTTCCTCCTTTTTTTTATAAACATCCCCTCCTTTCATTTGGAGGTAAAACCTTTGCCTTTTTCCGCCTCATATATAATATACGGTTTTTATATGGGCAATTCCTTGTTAAAAATTAAAAAAATGGCGATTTTGCAAACATTCTTTTTTTGCACGAAAATATTTACAAATTTGCTATTTTTGTTTGTGTTTTATTACAATTTTGGCATTTTTACATAAAAAAATATAGATTTTTGTCTATATTTTTTGTGTTTTTAATTTCGTTTTTTTATTTGATCTAGTTTGCTGGTAAATTATCAAGATAATAAATGTAATACAACCAATTATACTTACAATTGCACCTTCTTCAAAGTATGGAGCTTCATAGGTGATTTCTATTTGATGATGACCTTTATTGATTTTAAATCCAATAAAAACACCATTTAATTTTTCATAATCTATTTTTTGACCATCTATTTTTATATTAAAACCTTTATCATATGGAACACTTAAATTAAAGTATCCATCTTCTTTAACGTTGATTTCTCCTTTTATTATATTACCTTTTGTTGCTGCTTTATCTATTATAAGCGGATCAACACTATTTTTTAAATCTTGGATGTATTTATAATCTAATGTGTACATTTGAATTTTATTTATCGTATATGTTCCAGGGCTAAAGATTATATTTAGATTTTGTATTCCTTTTGGGTTTGAAAGTGTATAATCGAATGTTCTATTATGGTTATAATATTTCCATTCTTTACATGTTAATTTGTTTTTTACTCCATTAATTGTGATTGATGTATCGCCTTTTTTACAACTTTGAGGGCTGGATACATGAATTCTTATTAATAGCAGTTTATCTTCTACTTTTTCTTTTAGTTTGATTTTTATATAGCCATTTTGATTTGGTTTGATGGTTGTTATTTTTATTTTATGTTTTTGGTTTTCTATTTTTAAATTTTGTGTTGTTGGTTTTTCTGTTTTGTTTTTATATTCTCTTATGTATGAAGTTAGTGTTTTTGGTTTTGCATTTTCCACAGTGATATTGTTTAACATTGCTTCTAATTTATATGGATATTTTAAGCTTTTGTATTGGTCGTTGTTTAAAACGTTTGATGTTGCATATCCAATGGGCATTGCAGTTTCATTTACATAAACTTTATAATTTCCTTTTTTAGTTAGTAATTTATAACCAAGTGGAGCTGTTTTATCAGTAATTAAATATTTTACACCCATATAATTTTCGAAAATGATATTTTTATTTTCATGGGTAATTACAGAATTACGATATTTTAAGTTATTATTAAATGTATGATAGAAAAAGTTATTATATTGTTTATTATATGTTGATGAATAAAGTGTGAGTAAATTTTCATCGGTATTTACCACTTTGTTAACTTTGGGGTCAGTGGTTATATCTGTATAAATACGATAATAGCCTTTATCGTTTTCAGTTATTTCATTTACTAATTCAGTTATTGTTGGGTCATTTTGCAGTTTGTGCTCTTCTTTTGTAATTAAGGTGTCATTTAAATTTACTATTATACATATTATGTAAGCTAAAATCATTAATGGAATTATTAATTTCTTTTTATTGCCAGTTTTGTAATAGATATATAGTAGATATATTGTTATAAAACCTTCTACTATATATCCATAATTGTATGGTGAATGGGTAAATAAAAATGTAAATATTAATGTAATAGCAAACATATTTAAAATAGTATGAAATTCTATTTTTTTATCAAAAATTGCTTGTAAGAATATTGCGATTGTTAGACAATAAATTGGAAGAAGTGGGATTAGGGCTTTTCCATCTAAATATAAGGTTCCATTTAATAGATAAATGAAAATGTTTTCTGTTACAATGGCTAGTAATGCAATATTTAAAAATTTATTTTCTGGTTTTTTTAATACTAGATTTGAAAATAAAGCAATTATTAATATAGCGGTTAGTCCAACGGAATATGGACTATAAAGTAGATACTCTAATCCAAAGTGAGGGACTACAAGTTCTAAAATGTTTATTGGCACATTTCCATGAACTCTTCCACTTAATAAAGCATATACTACCGGAAGTAATAGGATGGCAGCCATCATTATTGAAATGATTATTGGTAATGCAAATTTAATTGCAGCTACTGTAAATTTTTTTAATGTTGGTTTTTTGTCTGTTTTTAAATATGTATATATTCCGTATAGAACTACACATAATATTGATCCAACGCTATAAAAATAACTGGTCATAATAATTAAAAATATGCTTAATGTAAGAAGCCAGCTTTTATTTTGTTTGAAGTGTTTATCTACTCCCATAAGCGCGATAATTAAAAATGGCATATAGTTTATAAACATTATATGTCTATGGCTTTGAAATATTAATGGTGCGGCGCATAGAAATAAAAAAGCTGCCACAAAACAAACTGTTTTACTGTAACCATTATTTTTTAACCATTTATAAAATAAGATTATACTTAATATTCCTGATATTATTGTGCTTATTATAACGTAATCACACATTTTTATAAATGGGAGCATATATGAAATCAATATTATTGGGCTTAGTAATCCGTAATAAGCGAAATAATAAATATTTTGTCCAGCTCCTAGATTAGGGGCAAATTGTGGAAATAAATTTCCATTATCATAGAAAAGTGTTCTAAAATATTCTGGAATGTCATAGTGTTGAACACTCCAGTCGGTTGTGGAACCGTACATATATGTTCCATGAGTTATGATTAAGACTACTAACAAGTATAAAATACTTAGAATGCTTATATTTATGTAGTCTTTTTTATCAAATTTATGTTTTTTCATAATGTCACTACTTTCTACTCCATTTTTTTATTTCCATTCAGTGCTTTTTACCCAATCTTCATATGGATACATGTGTCCAAAATAACTGTCAATAAATCCTTGACTTTTATATATTGGAAGCATGTCTTTTGTTTTCTTGTTTAGTAGTTTAGGATCTAATGTACTTGGTTTATTCATTTTTTCTAATTTTTTCTTTTTATAATATTTTCCAAAGTAATATAAATTATCTTGTTTTCCAAATAATTCTGTAACTATACTACTGGTCATTTTGTGATGTTGATGCCCATATTCACCGTCTGGATTATGGGTTACAACTTCTTGCCACTCTTTGGCATCTAGTATTTTTTTGATATCTTTTTTGATATCATTAATTTCGTATTTCCAATCACTACGTTTACCCCATACTTTATCTGGATAACCTAGCATGATTAGTTTTTCGCCACTATAATCCATAGCTTTTTGAATTTCTTTTACTCTAGTTTTGTTGGTACCACAAGTTACACAAACTACTAAATAATTATCTTCTAGTAAGTGTACTCCTCCCCAAATTGTTTCATCGTCTGGGTGCGCAACAAACATTACTTTATTTACATTATCTAAATCTAGTTTTTTTAGTTGTTGTTTTACTGGTACTTTGTTACTTGAAAATATAAAGATTATTAGTATTGCGATAGCTACTAAGAGGCTACCAACTATGTATACAGCTTTTTTCATAATTTTACTCCTTAAAATAATTATAATGGTAGTACCTTGTATTGTCAAGTAGCTAGATTGTTTTAACATTTTTTTAGTATTTTTTCACATAAAAAAACATATTCTTTTAGAATATGTCAAAAGGGTATCTATTTGGATATGGAAGTTCAAACGTTAATTGTTCTTTGGTTGTTGGATGTATAAATTCTAGTTTTTTAGCAAATAAAGCGATTTGGTCTTTCTTTGGTTTTTTATTATATTTTTGATCGCCATATATTGGGTAGTTCCTTGATGAAAATTGTACTCTTATTTGATGTGGCCTACCTGTTATTAGATTAATTTGTACTAGTGTGAGATTATTTTTGGTTTTTAAGGCTTTATAATTTAGTATTGCTTCTTTTCCGTTTTCTGATACTTTTGTTATATTAGTTTTCTGATCTTTTTCTAATTTATCTTTGAGCGTTCCTTCTTTATCTGGTTTTCCTTCAATTATGGCTATGTAAGTTTTTTTCATAGTTTTATTTTGTACTTGTTTGCTTAACCTATTTGCGGCTTTACTTGTTTTTGCAAAAACCATAATTCCACCTACTGGCCTATCTAGTCTATGAACTAACCCTAGATAAACATTGCCTGGTTTATTATATTTATTTTTTATATATTCTTTTAATAATGTAAGTAAATCTTTATCTTTGCTTGAATCTGCCTGAACTGGGATGTTTATTGGTTTTTCTACAACTAATAGATGATTATCTTCATAAATTATATTAATCATTGCTTTCCCATCTTCCATAAATTCCACAAGGTAAAATTAGATTGTTTTTAGTTACCTGAAGTCCTACTTCTCCTGTTTCTACTTTTCCATTGGGATAAAGTTTTAGCATTGATGTTTTTAACATGTTTCCTAATACTATATTGGAAACTCCAGTTGTATATGAGTTAATAAGCAAGAATATTGGTTTATCACTTAATATTTTTAAGCATGCTTCTAAAAGAACAGCTATGTTTTTTTCAAACTTCCATACTTCTTTGTTTGGACCTCTTCCATAACTTGGTGGATCCATTAC
>CAMYRF010000023.1 GCA_947296775.1 uncultured Mycoplasmatota bacterium | reverse complement strand
CATGTTTTTCTTCCTTTCTATATTTTATAATGTCTATTCTGAAGTAGTATTATACTTTATATTATAACCTAACATACACAAAATAACAAGCGTCTTCTATTGTACTTTACATTCTTATAAACAAAAAAAACTATAAAAGTTCTTAGTGATTGTATAAAGATTTAACAAATACACGAGAATTAGTTTTTTCAAAACCATCTACTTCTTCATTAACTGATTCTAATAATTGCTCCATTTCTGTTTCATAGTCATCTAATTCCAACTCATCCACAAGTTCAAATTTTGTACACTCTTCAATTATTCTCATATATTCTTTTTCTTCTTCTGTTAAATTTCCTACAAATACCATATAATACCCTCCTGTTTTAATTAATTGTTTTCTCTATTTTCTACATAATCCTTAACTTTACTTTTCATTCTTTGAATCGCATTATCTACTCTTTTAGGATCTTCTACGCCTAAAACTTCCGCAATTTCTCGATATGTAAATCCACTTTTTCTTAAATCAAAAACTTGTTCTTCAAAAGGAGTCATTTCTTGTTTCAAGTTATCCACTAAAATATTTACGTTTTCAAAATCAAGTAAAACAGTTTCTGGATCACTGCTTTTATCATAAACAAATCTTTCAATACTGTCAAGAGTATCTTCTTTATGAGTGGCTTCTATCGATATTGAATTATTAAGAACACTATGTTTTTTTCTATTAGCGTTGACCATAGAAGTAATAACACTATGTTCAATACATGTTCTCGCATAAGTAAAAAATAAAGTATCTTTATGTTCGTTATAAGTACTTATAGCCTTACTAAAACCAATCATACCTTCCTGAACTAAATCATTAAAATCTAATCCGCTATTTTTATCCTCGTCATATAACCTTTTAGAAATATTTCTAATAAGTGGCATATATTTATTAAATAAAATATCAGTTATTTCATCATTTTCTGCAACTTTACTAACCAATTCATAATCATTTAAATCTCTATAATCCATTATCTAACCGCCTCGTAAATAACTAAAGCTGCAGCAACTGACGCATTTAAACTATTAACAGTACCCTTCATTGGAATAGAAGCAATAAAATCACAATTTTCTTCTACAAGCCTGCTAAGACCTTTACCCTCACTACCAATTACAATCACAATTTTCCCACTGTAATCAATATTTTTATAATCAGTGCCATCCATATCAGTACCAATTACCCAGTAACCTTTATCTTTAAGTTCTTTTAAAGTATTAACCAAATTACTAACCATCGCAATATTAACGTTTTCTATAGTACCTACACTAACTTTAGTAACAGTCGCATTAACCCTTACCGATCTATCCTTAGGAATAATTATACTTTTAATTCCAGCAGCTTCACAAGTACGTATAATAGCCCCAAAATTATGTGGATCTTCTAAATGATCAAGCATTACAATAATATCCTCTTTCATAACATCATCCAAAGAAGCATATTCATAATCCGTAACATCTAAAATAATTCCTTGATGATTACCATCTTCAATTTTATCAAGTTCATATTTATCCATATATTTTATTTTAATATTTTGACTTTTTAATTCATTAAGTATTTCCCTATCATTAAAATTATTATAAACAAAAGCTTTCTTAACTTTCCCTTTTTCTAGTAAAGCTTCTTTAGCAACATTCTTCCCATAAATATACATTTAATCACCCACTATATAATTCATAATTTCATTTATTCTAGAAACGTTTTCATTAATTTCTAAATAACCAATTAAAGCCTCTAAACCAGTTGATCTTTTATAAGTTACAATATCAGTACTCTTACTACTGTGACTTTTATGATTACGAGCTCTTTTGATAATAGTAATTTCTTCATCAGTTAAAAAGTTATCATTAAACATTTTCTCTAAAAAATCACTTTGAGCTTTTGCGCTTACATATTTAACGGCTTCTTTTTGTAAATCATTAACTTTACATATGCTCTTATCTATTAAATACTTTCTAATATAAAGTTCATAAACTGCATCACCTAAATAAGCAAGCACTAAAGAATTATCCACCATATTCATCAAACCTATCAAAAGTTATACCTTTAATATAGCCATTTTTAACATCGCTCATAATTAACCCCATAACTTTATCATAATCAATTTCTCCGCCTTTAATTAGGCATCCTCTTTTTTTACCAATTTCATCTAAATCTTCTAAAACATCATCATTAATAAAATCAAGGCCATATCTTTCTTTTAAAACCTCAGGATAATATTTTTCTAAAGTTCTTAAAATATATTCTACCACATCAAATAAAGGTAAAATTTCTTCACGAATAGCTGTAAAAGTAGCTAAATTAAAAGCATTTTCTTCTTCAAGTTTAGGCCATAAAATACCCGGAGAATCTAAAAGTTCAATATTATCATTAACCCTAATCCAATTTAAGTTCTTAGTAACCCCAGGTTTATTACCAATAGTTACAACTTTTTTACCAGCAAGTCTATTAATTAAAGTACTTTTTCCAACATTAGGAATACCAACAACTAATACCCTAGCTTTTCTTTTCATCATACCCTTATCAGAACGTTTCTGATTATATTCTTCTAAAACCTCTTCTGTTAAAGAGATTAAAGGTTTAATATTAACATTACCTTCTAAATTCATAGGTAAAACATAATAACCTTTTTCTTTATAAAAATTAATCCACTTTTCAGTTTCATTTTTATCACATAAATCTGTTTTACTAATAATTAATATTTTAGGTTTGTTTTTAGTATATTCTTCTATATCAATTATCTTTGAAGATAGTGGCATTCTAGCATCGATAACTTCATAAACAATATCAATAAGATTAATTTGTTCACTAATTAATCTTTTTGTTTTAGCCATATGCCCTGGATACCAGTTAATTGTCGAATTTTGTCGATTTTCCATTTATATCACTTCCTATCTTCTATCACTCTTACTTTTATCCCGATAACTCCATATTTATCTTGTTCTTCTTTAGAATAATGCTTTTCCATATCTTTAGGATTTGCTATATCATCTTTGTCATATCCTATTGCTATTTTATCAAAATGTTTATATAATTCTTTAAAATTCGAATATTTATATAATTCCTCTATTTTAACTATAATTTTTTCTAAAGTTACTCTATTTGTAAATTCTATGAAGTCATTTTCTTTTAATAATTGTCTTTTTTCATCATTTAATCGCAACTCTATGGTTTTTGTTCCATCTTTTATACGATTAAATGGACCATTATTCAAATTCATATTATGTGTTGTTTTCATACTTATCCTCCACAATTACTTATTCTTTAATTTTCGTAATCATAATCCCATAAGCTTAATTAACCATTTACTTCAATAGGATTTATTTTTTCAATGTTTTCTAATTTAAATCCATATCCATCCCAATCACCTTTATTAATTAATCCTTTATACACAATGAGATCTTTTTTATACATTTTTTGTGCAAATTCTTCATCTACATATATACAATCTGTAATAGTAGCTTTTGCAATTATTTGACCAACTGGATATTCTAAATTTAAATGCTTGAATCGTTCCATTGCCTTTTTATCTATCCCTTTACCTGCGTGAATTAATATATCTCCACGATATTTAGTTTTCCAAGTTCTAAATTCATATTCTTTATAACCTTCTGCTATTAACGTTGCCCATGGTTGTTTAATTGTTATTACTTTCATATCTTGACCCCAATCATCTGTATAAATCTTTTATTATATTCATTATAGCATCTTCTGCCTTTATCCCATTATTAGAAAATTCTATTTTTACTAATCTACCATTTACTTTAAATATATATGGATTTTTAGTTTCAATTATAAAATCTAGTATTTTTTCTTCTTTACATTTCTTTCGGCTTATTTTTATATTTTCTATATCGTCAACATCATCTGGATCAATATCTTCAATTGGAATGTTCTTACATCTTTTCTAATTTTTCTTTTATTTCTTCTAAATTGTACTTATTCATTACTATCATACATCTTACTTTCATTTAAATATTTGTTATAAAACTCATCCATTGAAGAAATGTATTTCTGATCTTGAATTACTCTATATTTTTCATATTCACTTTCTGCCTTTTCTACGGCTTCTTTATGACTTATACTTCCTGAATGCTTTAAAACATTTTTTCTTCTAAACTTTAATAAATCATCGGTTGCATTAATCCAATCTCGCATAGTCATTATATGTCTTTCTTTTGCTTCATCTTCTGCAAATACTAAAAACATATTTGTTAAATCATTTAACTTATTTAATTCTGCTTCATTTAAATAATTTTTAGCAATACTAACATCATATTTATATATTAGTCCATCAGGACTGTTTTTCCAATTCGTAAGTCCCATGTGCTCATGTTCGCTATTCGCTCTTTCATAAATTAATTCTGCAGCAGTGTGACCAGAGATGGCATAATGAAGTTTATTTTGAACAATCTTAAAAAAAGTATATGCTTCTTCTGATTTAGGATTATAATCAGTTGATGTTGCAATAAATAAATCAGTGATTTTTTGATATGACATTCTATCACTTACCCTGATTGTTTTAATTCTTTCAAGCAATTCATTAAAATAATTCATATCGTATTTATTACCTTTAATAAATCTTTCATCATTTAAAGCAAAACCTTTTGTCATATATTCCTTAAGTATTTTCGTTGCCCATATTCTAAATTCTGTCGCTTTCTTAGAATTTATTCTATATCCAACTGCAATTATCGCATCAAGGCTATACATATTAATTTCTGTTGTTTGCGTTTTTCCTTCAATTGCACCATGAATAGTGGTATTTTCCATTTTGGAAACAACCATACTTTCTTCTAGTTCTTTTTCTTCAAATATATTTTTTAAATGTTTAGAAATTGCAGGAATTCCCACTTCAAATACTTTTGCCATCCCTTTCTGGGATAACCACAATGTTTCGTCTTTATATATTGCATCAACAATAATATTACCATCTTTATTTTTATATATTAATAAATTATTTTTTTCTTCTAAATTGTTCATTTTTTCACCTCTTTTTCTTTCATTTTAACTAGATATGTAAAAACTTATTTGGAGAAATTCCTTTGTTTATAAGGCTTTGACGATGGTTTTCCATATATCCCGATACCCCAATTTATATTAGCCATAAAATCACTTCCTTATCTACTATATTTCATATAATATCTGCTTTCTGTTTCATCAATCTTTTCAAATCCCAACTTTTTATATAGAGAAATTGCTTTTACATTTAATTTATAAACCCAAAGATAAACAATATTATTTTCTGATATTATTTTTTTGATTATATCAGTCCCGATACCTTTGTTTCTATAATTTTCTTCTAGATATATCTCATCTAATGAAATACCATCATTATTATCAGTAATTAATAAGCAGCCTATTTTTTTATCATCAACATAAATAACTTTATAATTTCCTAATTGCTTGATAACGTTATTTGTTACATAATCGTTAATCTCATTAATTTCTTTATCAGTTAATTTTGAAGCAAACTCAAAAATAGTTTTTAATTCATAGTCTATAAGTTTAGATATATCACTTTCTTTAGCTTTTTTTAGTTCATAATTCATGCAATTTCACCTATAACTCATTATAACAAAAATTAGCCTAAATGGCTAATTAATTATTTTATATTAACTTTCCAATAACCACCATTATCTGGTCCAATTCTTTCAATAATATTATTTTTTGCAAGTTTATTCAAATTATATTTAACACCATCAGAAGTTATATCAAGTTCTTTAGCTAATTCATTTCTAGTAATATGTGGATTGTCATTAATTAAATTTATAATTTTTTGTTGATTATTGTTTAATTTTTTCTGGGTAGTTTTCTGGGTAGTTTTATTTATTACACTATCAATTATTTTTAGCATAAAACTAATAAATTCATTCACATTCCCATTTATATGACAATTTGATATTGCATTATAATATTCTTCCTGATTCAAATATATTTCTTCTTCTATAGGAATATATTCAAATTTTGAATTATAATTTGTTAACATTAAACTTACCCAAAATCTCGCCATTCTACCATTACCATCAGTAAAAGGATGTATAAAAACAAAATAATAATGAAAAATAGAAGACAAAATTATTGGATGCAATTTATCCTTGTTATCATTTATAAAATTAAATAAGCTTTTCATTAAAGAAGGAACAATTAAAGAATCAGGCGCCATAAAAATAACATTATCACCTTTTTTTACACCCTCGCCATGATTACGATAACCACCGTTATCATCATCAAAATATTTCATCATAATAATGTGCGCCTTTAAAAAATCTTCTTCACTTGTATAATCAAATTGGTTTATATTTTCGTATAATTCATTCGCATTTTTTACTTCTTGTATTTCTTTTCTATTTCCTAACACTAATTTATTATCAATAATATCTGATACCGAATCTAAAGATAAAGAATTAGCTTCGATAGCAAGTGAAGAATAAATAGATCTTACTTTTGATTTTATTTTTACATTTTTTCGTTTAGTATCATCAGGTATTTGGACTATTAGCAATTTTTTTTCAATACGATTTATTATTTTTATATTCTCATCACTAATATGAAAAACCGGTCTAATTTCATTAATATTGTGCATAAATACCTCCCATCTTGATTTTATTATAACTGTTTAAATAACTAAATTCATTATAACAAAAATTAGCCTAAATGGCTAATTAATTGTTCCTATTTTATCAAATGGAAAAATACTTAAATTAGTTGAACCTTTAATATCATCTTTATCCACAAGTCCAATAATACGACTATCAGTAGAATTATCCCTGTTATCACCCATTACAAAATAATAACCTTCTGGAATAGTGGTTTCTCCAATATCTTCTAATTTAAAATCATCTGTTTTTGAATTTCTATCAAACTCTTCAGCCACTTCCTTACCATCAACATAAAGTTTATTATCCTTATATTCAATAGTTTCACCTGGAAGTCCAATAACACGCTTAATTAATCTTACGCCATTATATTCAAAAACAACAATATCAAATCTATCAAAAGATTTATCATATTTCTTTAAAATTAAAAGTTCTTTATCTTCTAAAGTTGGATACATCGATGATCCATCCACTTGAATCGGTGTCACAATAAATGACCTAATTAATACAACAACTAAAACAATTATGACATAAGGAAGTAATTCCTTAAGCCAATTTTTTTTCTTTTTTTCATTAGGCACTTCTAATACTTCTATCTCTTTCATAAGCCCCTCCTAAAACAAAAATAAGGCGTACGCCTTATCTTCTTTCTTTGATTTTTGGTTGACCTTTAAGGGTACGTAAATAATTAAGTTTAGCTCTTCTAACTTTACCTTTTCTAACAACAGTAACACTTTCAACCTTTGGTGAGTTAAATGGGAAAATTCTTTCAACTCCAACTCCACCAGAGATTTTTCTAACAGTGAAAGTTTTACTTACTCCGCCACCTTGGATAGCGATTACGATACCTTCATAGGCTTGAATTCTTTCGTTTTTACCTTCGATGATTCTAACGTTAACTCTAACGGTATCACCAACACGAAATTCAGGTAAATCTGTTCTTATTTGACTCTTAGTAATTTTGTCAATAATATTCATACAGTCACTCTCCTTTGTCTATTCTATGATCATAAGTATATAAATAAAACCACCTCAGCGGATCACGACATAAAAGATTTTATCATATATTTAAAAAATATGCAAGAAAACTAATAATTTTCTTTAAAATAATAAAAGAGTATCAAAAATACCCTTTTATCTACCTCTTCCTATACTCTGATTAAATGATTTGTTTTCCATTCTAATACGTAATTTCAATTCTTCTTCAACGAAAGTAACTCTAAGTAGTAATTCCCTAATATAATTAACATCCAAAAATTTAGAATACTTATTAATAATAATTGCTTTATATCTTTTAGTATCATCTAAAATTAATCCTAAATCACCACTAGTTGTATCATCATCTTCTAAAGAATTAAATAAAAATTCAAGATAAGCATTTAACTTCATCTTAGTTTTACGTTTTAAAACATTTTCGATTAAACTAGGAGAAACAACAGTAAGCCTGCTTACTTCAATACCGTCATACTTAACTTTATTTCGAGGTCTGACTTTAAAACCGTTAATCTCTGTGAAATCTAAATCACAAGATACCATATCCTTATTTTCTTTTTCACAAACATAACGTTTCATAAAATCATCTCTTTTCTAATAAATCTGGTCTACGTTCTTTTGTCCTTTTTAAACTTTCATTTTTTCGAAATTCTTCAATATTTTTATGATGTCCAGAAAGTAATACCGCTGGTACTTCCATTCCTCTAAAATTAACAGGCTTAGTATAAACTGGATAATCAAGTAAATTATCATTAAATGAATCTTTAATATGAGAATCAGATGTAATTACACCATCTATTAATCTAACAACACTATCAGTAATTACCATACTAGCAAGCTCCCCACCAGTTAAAACATAATCACCAATACTAATTTCCATATCAGCTAAAGTTCTAATACGTTCATCAAAACCTTCATAATGGCCGCATATCAATATCAAATGTTTTTCTTTAGATAAATCATAAGCTTTAGCTTGTTTATAAGGCTCACCTTGTGGAGTCATAAGAATAACTTTAGACTCATCTGTTCTAATGTCGTCCACTGCATCAAAGATAGGTTGTGGCATTAAAACCATCCCTTGGCCACCACCAAAACCATAATCATCTACCCTTTTATGTTTATCTGTACTGTAACTTCTAATATCGTGAACATTTATTTCTACAAATCCTTTATCAATCGCTCTTTTAATAATAGATTCTGATAAAAAACCATCAAACATATTTGGAAATATTGTTAAAATATCAATCTTCATTTTAGTAGCCCCTCAATTACATTTATTTCAATTTTATCTTTATTTATACTTTTAATAAAAACTGGAACATAAGGAATTAAAATATCTTTATCAACTACAATTAATTCCTGATTTACATTTTTATAAATATCTGTAACATTACCAATTAATTTACCATCACCATAAACTGGAAGCCCAATTAAATCTTCGTTTAAAATCCCGTGAAAATCATAATCTTCTTTTTTAATATATACCTTTTTACCTTTATACTTTAAAACATCATCAATATTACTAATACCATCAAAAGTTACCATATCATATTCCTTATGGGTCCTATAAGTATTAATAATAAGTTCATCATCATTAATAAAAAGATGAGATCCTTTTTTAAATACTGAAGACTTATATTTAAAGTCAGAAACAATTCTAACTTCGCCTTTAAGTCCATGAGTATTTACTATTTTTCCTAAACAAATCATAATCTCACCTACTTATCTAATT
>CAMYRF010000022.1 GCA_947296775.1 uncultured Mycoplasmatota bacterium | reverse complement strand
TAATTGTTACTTATGTTGCACTTTTTGCGCCTATTATAACATTACAGCTTGAAATGGCTATATTTAGGTTTTTAGTAGATTCAAGAGATAACGATGATGAAAAGAAAAAATTAATTACTAATAATTATATTTGCGTTATATTACTGACTTTAATATTTGCAATTATATATTTGGTAATAACTTCAATTATACATTTTAAATTTAAATTGGATAATTTTATTCTATATTGTATCAACGATTTTAATATCTAATGGTGTTAATATTGCTCGTGGGCTTGGTAGAAATAAAGTATACGCAGTTGCTAATATTTTAAATGGTGTTACTTTAGTATTTAATAATATTTTCTTTATAGTGATTATGGGTTATGGAATGAATGGTATGATATTTGCTCTTGCCTTATCTAATTTAATGGCTTTTATATATTTATTTATTAAACTTAAATTACATAAGTATATTAATTTTAAAATTATGGATAAAAAAACAAGTAAAGAACTTATTAAATATTCTTTACCACTTATACCTAACGGAATATCATGGTGGATTATTAATGTGTCAGATAGGACTATTGTTAGTATCTTTTTAGGTACTGCCGCTAATGGTATTTATGCGATAAGTAATAAATTCCCTTCTATTTTATCTAATCTTGGTACTGTATATAGTTTATCATGGACTGAATCAGCATCTCTTTATATAAATGATAAGGATCGAGATTCTTTTTTCTCAGACATTTGTAATAATTCATTAAGAATATTTGGTTGTCTAAGTATTTTATTAATAGCTGTTGTGCCTTTTGCTTTTCCTATAATATTTAATGCTAATTTTGATGAATCTTATATATACATTCCAATACTTATTACTGCTTCTTTATGCAATAGTATTGTTATTGGCTATAATGCAATTTATATTGCTAAAAAATTGACAAAAGAAATTGCTGTCGCTTCTATTATTTCGGCAATTATAAATATTTTAATTAATTTGGCTTTAATAAACTATATAGGAATTTATGCTGCAGCATTTTCTACATTGATTACTTATTTTGTGCTAATGGTATATAGACATTTTGATGTTCAAAAGTATATTAAAATAAAATATAAAGTGTCACTTATTGCCGCCATAGTGATTATGTTAGGCATATCTATATTAATCTATTATATCAATCATTTATATCTTAATATTATTTCTTTAGTAATATGTATAATATTTAGTATTATAATGAATAAAAATTTATTAAAATCAATACTAGGGTATTTATTGGATAGGAGTAAATATGAAGGAATTAAATAGTGAAGAAATCAAAAAAATATGCACAAATATTTTGAAGGAATTTGATGATATTTGCCAAAAAAATAATTTAAGATATTCTATTTTTGGTGGTACATTACTAGGTGCTGTAAGACACAAGGGTTTTATTCCTTGGGATGATGATATTGATGTTATGATGCCAAGGGAAGATTATGAAAAATTGTTATTACTTAAAATTAATAATGAATCTTTTGAAATAAAGAATTTTAAATACACTTCCAATTATTATTATCCTTTCGCAAAAATGATTGATAAATCAACTTATATTGAAGAAGATGATAGATGCGATAAAGATATGGGGGTATTTATTGATATTTTCCCGATTGATTATATTGATTCTAATAAAATTCCTATATTGAAATTAAGAATATTTTCGAAGTTAGGATTTTATATTGGATGTAATCCTAAATATAAAAATAATAAAAATATTTTTAAATATTTGATAAAAAAGATAATGTATATAGTTTTATTGCCATTTAGAAAAATGATTTTATTAAAATCTGAAAGACTTATAAGGTCTAAAAATCAGAAATATTGTGTGCAAATGATGCAGTATAATAGTAATAATCATTTATACTATCCAAAAATATTTTGGGAGCATATTACTGACTATTCATTTGAAAATATAAAAGTTAAGGGTATTAAAGATTATGATTATTATTTAACTAATATATATGGCGATTATATGTCTCTTCCACCTAAGGAACAGCAAATCACTCACCATCATTTTAAGGCCTATAAACGTGATAATTAAGTATAACTCTATAAATTAGGGTTATTTTTTTGTAAACTATGATATAATGTTTAAAGGAGATGATAGATAATGGTCACTTTTGAAAAAAATACACGTCTTAAAAATATTTTAAAAGGTATTTTTGTTATTTTACTTTATTTTTTTGTAAGTTTATTTAAGGAATTACCTTTATTATTAATGGGTCTTCACTATGATTCTTTAAGTGTTTTTGGAAAAGAATTTTATTCTATCTTAATTGAAGTTTTGCTTATTTTAGCTATTTTCTTTGTTTTTAAAGATGAGTTTAAAAAGGCTTTTGCTGATTTAAAGAAAAATCATTTGAAATATTTTTCTGGTAATTTTAAATATTATATTGCTGGTGTAATTATAATGATGATGGCTAATTCTTTAATTTTAATTTTAGGTGGAGATTCTTCTGATAATGAAACTGCTATTAAAGGTCAATTTGAAATATATCCTATTTTTACTTTTATTTCAGCAGTGTTTTTAGCTCCTGTTTTAGAAGAAAGTGTATTTAGATTAAGTTTTAGAAATATCTTTAAAAATAATATTGTATTTATTTTAGCTTCTGGTTTTATTTTTGGTGGGCTTCATTTAACTGGTATGTTTGATAGTAATTTGTTTGCTTTATATTTAGTTGCTTATTCTGCAATGGGGGTAGCTTTTGCTTATATGCTTACTAACACTAATAACATTTTTGTAACTATGGGATTTCATTTTATGCATAATGGAATACTTATGTCTTTACAAACATTTATATTATTATTTGGATAAAAGGCTTTGCCTTTTTTTTGCTGTGTGGTAAAATTATGATAGGTGAATAATATGGGCAAGAAAAAAGTGAAACATTTTAGCCTTGTTAAATTTATCTTTATTATTATTTTGATTTGTTTATGTATATTTGCTTATGGAGCTTATGTTGAACCTAAGCAATTAGCAGTTAAAGAAAATATAATCAAAAATGAGAATATTACGGATAATTTTGATGGTTTTAAAATTGTTAGACTTAGTGATATACACTATGGTGAAAACTTTGGGAAAGAAGAACTGAAAAAACTAGTTGATAGGATTAATGAATTAAATCCTGATGTGGTTGTTATTACTGGTGATTTGATTGATAATGATACTAAAATGACTACTAGTATGGCAACTGAAATTTCTAAGGAACTTAAAAGAATTTCGGCTGGCAGTGGTAAATATATTATTTCTGGAGAAAATGATACTAATTTTGATGAATGGGAAAATATTATTTCTAGTGGTGAATTTATGAATTTAAACAACACTTATGATACCATTTATAAAAATGGCTACGATAGTATTTTAATTGCTGGTGTTAGTTCTTTTTCTGATAAAGAATCTATTGTGAATAAAAATCAAAAAAATCAAAATTATATAAATTCTTTTGAAAAGGATGGCCCTATTTATAAAATATTGCTTATGCATGAACCTGATTATATTGATGAACTTGAAGATAATAAATATGATTTAGTTTTGGCTGGTCATTCTCATGGTGGTCAAGTTAAGGTTCCTTTTGTTAGTGAATTATTACTTCCTAAAGGTGCGACTAAATATTCTTCTGGATATTATAAACTTAAAAATAGTGATTTATATGTATCTGATGGAATCGGAGTTTCTGATTTTAATTTTAGATTATTTAATGTTCCTACTATTGATGTTTATAGGCTGGTTAAGTCAAAATAAAAATACTCTTTTGGGAGTATTTTTTTGACGTTTATTTTACGCCTTTGTTTTTCTTTATTTTATTTTGACATTAAGTAATATAATCGTAAGGTAACACTCTCCAAAGACCTACATTTTTTGCGAAAAGTGTAAAGAAGTATTTTTCTAATAATTATGGGATTTTGATTCCTTTTTCTCCTTTTGTCTTTCAAAAATTAAAAATTCTGCGCTGCTACTTCTAACCATTAAATCTTTTGCCATAATTTCATCCCTTATCTTTTTGATTGTCTTCTGATTTAATTATGTTCGTTATTCCAATCAATAAAATTAGCTTATTTTAAAACAGTTACATTGCGTAACTGTTATTTTCTTTTTAATTTAACGACATTTTCTATATGATAGGTATTTGGAAACATTTCTACTGGTGTTACTTCTTCGATGTTATATTTTTGATTTAATATTTTTAAATCTCTTGCAAGAGTTATTGGATCACATGATATATATACCATTATTTCAGGATTTATTTTTAAGATATCCTCTACTGCTTCTTTTGTTAATCCACTTCTAGGTGGATCTACTATTATTAAATCGGCTTTTAATTTTTTTATTTCTTTGGAAGCATCTCCACATATAAATTCTACATTGGTTATATTGTTTTGTTTTTTATTTTGGTTTGCACATTCTATAGCTTCTTTATTTATTTCTATTCCGATTACTTTTTTAAAGTATTTACTTAATAATAGGCTTATTGTTCCTGTGCCGCAATATAAATCTAATATGGTTTTATTTTTGTTTTCATTTAGGTAATTTATTGCTATATCATATAATTTTTCGGTCATGTTTTTGTTTATTTGAAAAAAGGAATCTTTTGATACGTTTAAGTTTAAATCTTTTAATTTTGTTTTTATAAATGGACTTCCTTTTATTAGTTTATCATTCATATAAATAGTATCTACTTTATATTTGATGTTTTTTATATCCATTTTTCCGTCTATTATTAACATTATTTCATCAAATTCTTTGATGGTGATTTCTTTTACTTGTGATAAATCTTGGCTATTTAAAATTTTTATTAATTCATTTACTTTTTCACTTACTAATTCACATCTATTTATTGGTAAAAAATTATGACTTTCGTTTGTATAGTATCCTACTTTATTCTTTACTTTTAGAGTTATTTTATTTCTATAATTATTAATGTTATTATCATAAATTATATCATTTATTTTGGGGTTTAGTTTAGAAAATTTATTTATGATGTCTTTTACTTTAGTTTGTTTATATTCTAACTGTTTTTTATAATTTAAATGTTTTAATTGACAGCCACAATTGTGATATGGGCAGATTGGTTTTATTCTATCTTTACTTTCTTTAGTAAGGTTAATTAGTTTTGCTTCAGCATATTTCTTTTTATTATTTATAATTTTTACTATACCCTGTTCACCAGGTAGAAGATTATTTACAAAGGTTATTTTATTATTTATATGCACTATTCCTCTACCCTTATCATCTAGTCTAAGACATTTTACTTCATGTTTCATTTTATCTAGTCCTTTAATATTTTTATTTCTTTGGAAAGTGTTTGATATGATGTATTATTAGTACATATAATATCAAATTCTTTTTGGTAATTTTTTAAATTTTCGTTTATTTTTTCATCTAGAAATCCTATTTTTAAAGAGGTTTCTTTTGTGTTTTTTGTCATATCCGCGTCAGTTATTGTATCACCCATAAGAATAACATTTGGTCTATTTATTATAACTTCTTCTATATGTTTTGGAAAATTAATTTGATGTTTATTTGATGAATGAATTATTTCTCCTGTTAGTCCACTTGCTATATCGTCTTTAAAAATTAGTTTATTAGCGATGATATGTATATTATCATAGTTACAATTATTTTTGATTAAAAATTTTTCGATGAAGTTGCTGATGCCGGCAGATGTTATAATAACTGGGATATTTCTTTTATGCATATTTTCCAGAAATTCTTTAGCACCATCTCTAAATTCCATAAAATCAGTATTTTTGGTTGCTTCTTCTAAAGTTTGTTTGGAAAGCTTGTATTTTATAAAAAGGTTTATTGTGTCTTCCCACCATTTTTTCATATGATTTGCTTTAACTTTTTCATCCATGGTGGTATCTAATTCGATTGGTCTATAATACTCATACATTTTATTTCTTTCTTCAATATATTCTGTATTTATATTATCACTTTCTTTTAAAAATCCCCATGAACTTTGACTTTTATTTGAGGTAATTGTTTTATCAAAATCGGTTAATATATAAATATTGTTATCTTGCCAATCTTTTATTTTGTCTAAAGTCTCTTTTTTATAAATAATCATGTATTAGCGCTCCTTTTCTATATTATAGTATATCATATTTTATTTTTTTTGTAATTTCCTTATATTTTTTCTTTTTTTTACCATAATAATTTTAGGTGGTTTTATGAAAAAAATTAACAAAAGTGTTAGTAGCGTTATTAAGCAGATTAAAAATTTGTATGGCAATAGTGGTGATTTAAATACTAGGGTTATTAATATTAATGGTACTTGTGTTGGTGTTTTGTTTATGGAAAGTTCTAGTGGCCCTGGTGATATTAGTGATCGCATTATTAAAAGTACCTATTTTGTGACTGATGGTGATGTTTATAATAATCTTTATAATCATTTAAAAAATAATATTTTTAATGCGCAGGTTCTGACAACTAATAATTTTGATGATTTTTCTTATTATTTATCTAGTGGTTTTACGATTATTGTAGTTGATGGTGTTTCGGAAGCTATTGTGATGGAAACTCGTGCAGAACTTGATCGCGGAGTTACAGAATCTACTAGTGAGCCGATTTTAAGAGGCCCTAAGGATAGTTTTACGGAGAGTCATGCTAAAAACTTGGGATTGGTGCGTAAAAGAATTAAGGATCCTAATTTATGGTTTGATGAAGTTAAGGTTGGAAGACGTACAGAAACTAGAGTTAGTATTGCATATCTAAATGGTGTTGCTGATAAAAAAACGGTTAATGATATTAAGAAAATTTTAGATGATATTGATATTGATGGGATTTTGGATAGTGGAAATATTAAAGAATATTTACTTCAGGACAAATCTGTTTTTCCACAGATTTTAAGTACTGAAAGACCTGACTTGGTGTGTCAATCTATTTTGAATGGAAAGATTGCTTTAATTGTTGAAAATACTCCATTTGTTTTGATTTTGCCTAATGTTTTTGTGGATTTCATGCATACTTCTGAGGACCAATATCAAAAGCCTCTTAATATTAGTTTTACTAGAATGTTGAAGGTTATGGCTTTGATTGTTACTTTATTCACTCCAGCAATTTATATTGCGATTACTACTTTTGATCAAACTGCTGTTCCTGATAAATTATTAATTTCTCTTGCTGTTCAAAGAAGTGGGGTTCCTTTTCCAACGTTTTTTGAAATTATTTTGCTTATGATTATTTTTGAGATTTTGCGTGAGGGTGATATTAGATCTCCTTCTAACATGGGAACTTCAATGAGTATTGTTGGAGCGCTTGTGTTAGGACAAGCAGCAGTTGATGCGGGTATTGTTTCTCCAATTGCGGTTATTGTTATTGCGATTACTTCTATTTGTAGTTTAATTTTTAATGATGTGGATTTTATGAATGGCATTAGGGCTTGGCGATTTATATTTATTTTGGCGGCTACTTTTTTTGGACTTATTGGTCTTGTGGCTGCAGGAATTGTTTGGCTTCTTAAACTTTCGTCTTTGGATTCTTTTGGAGTTCCTTTTATGGCACCTTTTAGCCCTTTAATCAAATCTAGCCAGAAGGATGCGGTCGTGCGCTACCCTCTACCGAAGATTTTTAAACGTCCTTTGTATTTGAACAATGTAGATGAGATTAAACAAGGAGGTATAAATGAAAAATAAGATTGTCTTGTTATTGATTTGTGTTTTACTTGCTTGTGGTTGTAGTAATTATCGTGAACTTGATGAACTTGCGATTATTACGGCGATTGCGATTGATAAAAGTGGTGATGAATATGAACTTAGTTTTTTAATCGCAAATTCTCCTAAAGCTCAAACTAGTAGTAAAGAAGGTGAAGCTACAACAACAGTATTTTCTGGTAAGGGTAAAACTTTAACAGAGGCTGCGAATAGTGTGGATAGTAAGTGTCCAAAAACTTTATATTACGGTCATATTAATGCGGCTATTATTTCTGAGGAAATCGCACGTGAGGGATTTTTGGAAATTGCTGATTGGCTTCTTCGTAGTCCTGAAACTCGTAAGCAATTTTATTTAATGCAGGCTAAGGATACTGAGGCTAAGGATATTTTAAAAATTGTTGAGCCTTTAGAGGCTACTCCTTCTCAAAGTATTTCTTCTTTAATAGAATCTAACATTAATTCACAGTCTATTACAACAACTATTAGTTATAGTCCTTTTATTGAAAAAGTTTTGGAAAAAGGATATGATCCAATTTTACCTTCTATTTCTATTAGTGGTAAAGTTAAAAAGGGAAGCTCTGAAACTAATTTGGAAAAAACAGAGCCAGCTGGTTATTTGAAACTTGATGATACTGCTATTTTTAGAGAGGATAAATTTGTTGGCTATGTTGGTAGAACTGATAGTCAGTCTATTAATATTTTAAATGATTCTGTTAGCGAAATTAAAATAGATTTTAAATATGATGATAATGATGTGGTTTTTACTTCTGATAATATTAAAACCACTATTACTAATGAAAGTTTTAATCATTTTAAGGTTAAGGTAAAAGGTAGTGGTTTTGTTTCTGAAGTTAATGGTAAAATTGCTTTAGAAGATCCTAGTGTTGTTAAAAAACTTGAAAAGAAGCTGGAAGCTACTTTAGATAAACAACTTAATAAGACTTTGGATAAACTTCAAAATGAATATAAATCTGATGTTGTTGGTTTTGGTAATAGGTTATATGGAACATATCCTAAAAGATGGGATAAAATCGAAAATCAGTGGAATGATGAATATTATCCTAAGCTTAAGGTGGAGATAAGTTCTGATTTAGCGATTGAATCATCTGGTTCTCTTAACCGTACGATTGAGGAGGTTAGATCATGAAAAATATTAGTTCTATGGAATATAACAGCTTGGTTTGGTTTTTGATTCGTGCGGGATATATTGGTGTTAGTATTAGTAGCCTGATTGCAATTAGTGGCCGTGATTCTTGGCTTAGTGGAATTATAGCTTTGTTTTTAGGCTTTATTCCCCTATTTATTTTTTATCAATTGCGTAATTATGACGATAAAATGAATATTTGTGATTTAAATGTATATTTATTTGGTAGCTTTGGAAAAATCCTTAATATTGTTTTAGCACTTGGGGTTTTGTTTGTTGCGCAAATTGCTTTTCTTGATATGACGCATTTTATTAATTCACAGTTTTTATATAAGACACCTATTTGGGTTATTTCGATTGTATTTATTATTCCTTTAGTTTATAGTTTATTTAAGGGTATAAATGCGGTTTCTAGAACATCTTTACTTATGTTTTATGTAGTTATTTTTGTTATTGTATTTATTATTTTAGGAATTTCTGGAGGGGTTGAGTTTGAAAATTTAAAACCTGTTTTTTCTAAGAATCCTACTTCTATACTT
>CAMYRF010000021.1 GCA_947296775.1 uncultured Mycoplasmatota bacterium | reverse complement strand
TATATTTAAGGAGGTGAAACAATGACTAAGAAGTTTTCAATTTTAGCAGTATTAGTTTTAACTGTAATTTTATCTACTGGTTCAGTAGCAGGTACTTATGCAAAATATACATCAAGTAACGACTTTACAGACCAAGCAAGAGTTGCTAAATGGGGATTCTCATTTGGTGGAGATACTGCAGTAACTATGGATTTATTCCAAGACAGTTATGATGGAACAGTAACTTCAAGTAATACTGATAGAGTAATTGCTCCAGGTACTGCATATCAATATACATTCAAATTAACTAATGAAACTACAGGAAAAGTTACTCCAGAAGTTAAATATAGTATTAAATTTGAAGACAATTCTGAAATTGATAGTAAATTAGACAGTAAATTAGTATTTAGTTTAGATGGAACAACTTACAAATCACTTACTGATGTAATCGCTGAATTAAACACTAAATATACTGCTGTTAATGCAAATACAGAATTTGGAAATGAAACTTTATACTGGAAATGGGCTTTCGATGGTGATGATGAAGAAGATACAGAATTAGGAAATGCTGCTACTCCAGCATGGGCTAAAATCAACTTAACAATCACAGCTGAACAAATCGACTAATCATTATTTCAGTCTAAAATATAAGGAAGTTTTTAACTTCCTACTAAGCCTATTAACATTAGTAGGTTTAGTAGGAAGCTAAACATATACCCAAGGGGGGGGAGGGGAATTATGGTAAAAGAAGAAAAAAACTCAAACGAATCAAGTAAAAGAAAAATAATAATAAAAATTATAATTATTCTTATAATAATATTTCTTTTATTAACAAGTTGTACAGTAATAAAACATTTTGGTCACATAGGTAAAATAAACAAAGAAGACGAAATAGATATACATGATAATATAAATGACTTTAAAATAAATCAAAATGATAACTTAAAATTTGATTTAATAGATTATAAAAAAGGAATAATAATTTATCTTGAAGATGGAGACTATAAATTAAGTTATACAGCACAAGGTTTTAAAGCAAAAAAATATAGTTGTAAAACTTCAAACGCCAAAATCGCCACATGTGAGGTAAAAGATGGTTATGTATTAATAAAACCAAAACAAAGAGGGCACTTTACCCTAACACTTTCTACCAAAGCAAATGGTTATAAATACATTGCAAAAACAAAAGTTGAAGTAAAAGGTGGTAGTAGTAAACCACCCTACATAACCAACTCAAATAAAAATAACAATAAAACAAACAACACACAAAAGAATACAAAACCAACAACTACTAATAAAATAAAACCTTCAGATACAGGTACAACAAATATCAAAAAATCAAGCGATGCTAGATTAAACAGTTTAAAAGTAGATAAAGGTAAATATAAACTCGCTCCTACTTTTAATCCTGATGTTACAGAATATGTAGTAGTAGTGCCAGCAGGAACAGACTCTATCAACTTAAGTGGAACAACAATTTCTAATAAAGCACAAATACTATCAGGACTAGGACAAGTTACTTTAAAAAATAATAGTACAGAAGTACAAATTAAAGTAAGAGCAGAAGATGGAACAGAAAAAACTTATACTATAAAAATAAACAAAAAAAACAACATTGATGTATTATCAACTGACGCATTATTAAAATCATTAGGATTAGGCGGCTATGCTCCAACCCCACTTTTTAAACCAGATATTTTCAAATATACAGTAACTGTACCATATGAAGTAACTAGTTTAAATATAGATGCAGTTGCTAATTACAGTGGTTCCTTAGTAACAATCTCTGGGAATAGTAACTTTAAAGTAGGAAACAACCTTGTAACAATTAAAGTAACCGCTGAAAGTGGAGATACAAATACATATTTAATAGCAGTAAATAGATTAGCCGCAGATAAAAAACAAACAAATGCTAATTTAGCAAGCCTAGAAGTAGAAAATTATAAGTTTAGTCCAAATTTTGACAAGAACACTTATAATTACACATTAAATAGTAAAATACCAAATAATATAGAAGACCTAATAGTAAAAGCAATTCCAGAAGATCCAAACTCAAAAGTAACTATTATAGGTAATGAAAATTTAAAAGAAGGAACAAATACAATCACAGTAATTGTTACTTCAAAAGACGGTGTTAAAAAGTCTTACAATATAACAGTAAACAAAGAAACTACTGAAAATATAAAAGACTTTTATATAACATCAAGTAGAAATTATAAAGTTGGATATAGGGCAGACAGTCCTAATAATTATAAAAATATTATTATTAATAGTAATATTCTAGATGGCGTAATAAATGATGCTAACATTACAAAATCTATAGCTCCTAATGGAGATACAAAACTTACTATATCCGATGGACAGTCCTATATCATATTAGAAGGCCCATTTGACTTAGATTACAACACTATTGAAAGTGGGACAACTTCTTATGCTATTAAAGTATCCTATAATTCCTTAATGGATGGAAAAATCAAAGTTTCAGGGTATAGAAAAGGCTTAAATGATGCTAATAAAGTCGATTCATACGAAATAAACTTTGATGTTGAACCTCTATATTACATAACGCTATATGCAAATAATGTAGATGGTAAAAATGGATTCTTTAATTCATTCGCAGATAAATATGAACTAAGTTTCTTTGCTAATGAAGAGTTAGATTTATCACCATATAATGAAGCATATGTACTTGCAGACCAAACTAATTGTAAATCATATAAATTTATTGGCTATGATACAGATAATTCAAAAACAAATAATCCAATATATAAATTAGAATTAGATGCCAACAATAACAAAGTCATAAAACCTAAAATTACAGTTAAAAACGATATGGATTTATATGCTATATATGACATAAACGATACTTCAGTAGACTATAAATCATCAAGTAAGTTATATCTTACTGATGTAGAAATATTTGTTCTAGATGATAATACAAAACATTTTATCTATCCAGGGACACAAGGTTCATATATTATGCGAATAAAAAATACAACTAATGGTCCAATTACCCTTAATAAATTGAACATTGAAGAAGACACTATTTGTACTTCTGAAAATAATTGTTTAAATATGGGGTATATCATCAAGAGATACAATAATCCTAATTATTCATACTATAGTCCAAATGGAAAGCAAACCAATGAATATTGGATTTTAAACAAAGAAGCCCATACTACTAAAAAAGCAAATGTAGATGGCTCTTATCACTTTACTCAAACACTGGACCTAAATTCTATAAAACTTGAAAAAGGAGAAGAAACCGAAATTTCATTATTATGGAAATGGGTTGATTCAAACGGTGATACTGAAATAGGAAACTATGTTATAAATAATAATGACATTTATACATTAACTATTTCATACGACTTTGACAAAATAGATAAGATGTGTGAGAGATAATATGAAACAATTAAAAAAGATAATTAGGGTTATTATTGCTACAATAATAATACTTGTTGTAGCGATTAATGTTTATAACTTTATAAACATTAAAATACTAAAAAAAGATTTATCAACAATCTTTGGTTATTCGACACTTGAAGTAGTGTCTGGCTCAATGGAACCTACAATTCATGTAGGAGAATTAATAGTTATTAATACAAACGATAAAAACTATAAGGAAAAAGACATAGTAACATTTTATGATGTTAATGGTGCATTTGTAACCCATAGAATTGAATCAATAAATAAAAATCAAATAATCACCAAAGGTGATAATAACGATTCTAAAGATGATGCGATAAACATAGATAAAGTAGTTGGAAAATATATGTTCAAAATTCCTTATTTAGGCGAAATTTTATCAATTATTCAAAAACCAGTAATACTTACTCTTATTCTAATTGCTGGAATACTTTATAGTTATTTAATTAGTTCAGAACAAACAAAAGATAATGAAATAATAAAAAGCCAAAAAAGAAAACAAGAAAAACGAATAAAAAAAGAACGTTTAAGAAAACAAAAGTTAAAAGAAAAAAAGCAAAGAAAACAAGATAAAAAAGATTTCATAGAATTTAAAAAAATGAAAGAAGAGCAAAGAAAAAGAGAAGAACAAAGAGAATTTCTAGAATTTAAGAGAATGAAAGAAAAACAAAGAAGAAAAGAAAAATATATAGAAGATAAAAAAAGAAACGAAAGATATGCGAAAGACCAAAGAAGAAATAAAAGATATATAGAAGGTCAAAGAAGAAACGAAAAATATCTAGAGGGTCAAAGAAAGCCAGAAAATCAGAATAATCTAGATAAAAATGCTCTTAAAAATAAAAAAATTAGTTCCGCTAATTCAAATAAAAAAAGAAGATATAAAAATTATCAAAAGAAATCAACTAAATACAATAACAGAAAAAGTAAATACCAAAATAATAATTACAAGAATAAGAAAAATACAAATAAATATAACAAAGCAAACATACAAAAAAGATAAAGAAAGGAAGAAATGTATATGAGTAAATTACTACATAGCAAGACCTTTAGAGGAAACCTAACAAAATGGATTATATTATATGTTTTAACCTTGTTAATTGTAACAGGTGTAGTAACATACTCAAAATATATTTCCTCTATGGCAACAATTGACAATGCAAGACCAGCAAAATTCAATGTACAAATAACCAAAGGAGATATTTGTTCTACTACTTCACCAGATTTATGTAATTTAACAAGTTATAAACCATATGACAAACTTGAATATAAATTTACCGTAAATACTGAAAAAGTAGAAGTTGCAACAGATTTAGTATTAAACATTATCGTTAATAACGATTTTGAAATAATTAGTTTAAACGATGTTACAATTCCAGAAAATTTAGGTAGTAACAAATTAAACACCACAATGAGTGACAACACCGAACTATCACTCGAAAACAACCTATTTACTCTAATAAGTGAAGTAGGTCCAACAAAAATCAACAAAAAAGAATATATATTAAAATTAAAATTTAAAAATAATTCTTATAAAATTGAACATAATTACAAAGAAATAGTCAATGTTGGCTATTCAGCAATTCAAAAAAAATAAAATAGAAAGTGGGGTTTTGGATGAAATTAAATATAAAAAAATTTATCATTATTCCAATTTTAATGCTTTGTGTATTTGCAATTGCAGATTTACCAAAATCTCACGCAAAATACATTAAGACAGGAGATTTTTCCTATAACGTCAATTTAAAAAGTATTGAATTAAGTAACAATGATAATTTATCTGTTAAATTAGATAGTTCATCTACTTATTTAGATGCTATATACAATATTTCTTTTAAACGAAATCAAATAATGTATGAAGATCCAAATAAAGAAAAATCTGATACAAAAGATACATACAAAATAACATTAAATGATAATCAAAATAAATGTTCAATAGTACGTGGTTCAATACAATCACCTAATGGACACAATGCTGGTGATAATGTATGGTATACAACATTAAATTCAGATGATACTGTATCATTTCAAGTTAAATGCCAAGTTGTAGATAATCCATCTATTGCAAACAATAAAGAATACATTTACTTAGATTTAAAAGTAGAAGAAACAATTCAAAATTACCAAGGCAATGATGATACAACATTTACTTATTTTGAATATCAAACTGCTACAAAATTATCAGAATACTATACAGGTGATAGAGTTCCACCTGTAGAAGAGAAAATGACGCTTTATCAAAAAGCAGTAAAGGCGTTAAGAGAAACATATGAAAATAAAGTTAGTGGTGAATCATTAACAATAATGATGCAATATTTTAATACAATGTTTGTAGATTATCCTTCTTCAACAAGTCTAGACATAACAGATGATGTTTTTAGAGAAAAAGCCAAAGGATTAAAAGGATTTGCTTTTAACGAAAATGGTGGAACTCCTAGTTATATCTTTGGAATTAATTTCCTAGGTTATGCCTATACTTGGGATAGAGATTACCATACTACAGACAAATCTCATTATCAATTTGCTTTTTCAGTCGCTAATCCAGTAGATAAAAATGATATTTTTATAGAATATCTTAATCAATATGGTACTGACAAACTAAAAGCAAATGATGGTATAAATAAAATCATGAATTATATCAATTCATATACTGGCAAAATTAATGCAGCATTTAATGGAAATATAATTGAGATTAGACCAGAGGTCGTAGATGCTAATAATAATCTTGTAGTATTACATTTCTATGATTCAATTATCACATCAATTGATAATAAATTTACTAGTATTGATGAAGCCAAAAAAATTGATAATTCAGAAACAAATTATCTAACTGCTTGGAATAATTTCCTTCGTAGTTTAGTCGTATATCCTGAAGTCACTGCAGATAGCAATGAAATATTTAAACAAATACGTAATACCTTTACTGATGTAGATAATCCAGGCCCAATTGGTACAAGCCTTCTAACCAATATTGGTAAAAGTACCTTTACTGAATTTTCTGATTATCACATAGTAAAAGGTATTAGTAAAACCATAATGATAAATATTTATTCAGATGCTAAAAATCCAAATTATACATATTATAGAGTGATGGATATATCACCAGGAAATACAATCACACTGGCTTATCAAACAAGTATAAAAGGAGATTTAAGCAAACAAATAAATGCGATTAATCAAATTAATCAAATGAACAGTGCACCACTTATAAGTAGTTTTGGAACTCCAACGGCTACGATTACAGATGCTAGTGGTGTAAGTCATACAATATATGAAGTTAATAACGTTACTTATGACTTCTCTACTGTAAATGGAATAGACTATATAACATTTACATCTTAAAATAAAAAAAGTTAACAAAAATAAAAATTAATCTTATTACAAGGATCCAAATAATAAGATTAACATTTGCGCAAAAATAAAAAACACGAAAATAGCTACTTCGTGTTTTTTTATAAAATATTGTGTAAAAATATTATCGTTTTTCTTTACACAAAAAATGTCAAAAAAGGTCTAAACCTTATTTTTTTGATTGCCTTTTCAAAAAAACCTCTTTATAGTAACTATAGAGGGGTATTAGTATGAAGAAAAAAAGTTTAACATTTATTTCTATAATCTGTATGACATTCATTTTAAGTGTGTCAGTTTTAAAATGCTTAAATACAAATGTTATAACAACAGAAACACAGAAACATACATTAAAACAAAATCAAGAAATAGTATATGACTATATAGAAGAAAAAACATTTGGTATAGATGTATCTAAATACCAAGGTAATATCGATTGGGAAAAAGTTAAAAAAAGTGGCGTTGAATTTGCAATGATAAGAGTTGGATTTAGAGGCTACGAAGATGGTAAAATTTATATAGATGATTACTTTGAAAAAAATATAGAAGGCGCAATCAATAACGATGTACAAGTAGGAATTTATTTCTATTCATCCGCAAAAAATGAAAAAGAAGCCAAAGAAGAAGCAAAATGGGTTGTAAATAAAATTAATCCATATAAAGAATATATAAGTTATCCTGTTGCCTTTGATTTAGAAGATTTTAATAAATATAGATTAGAAGGCGTTAACAATACAAAATTATCTAAAAATGCTGAAGCCTTTCTTAAATATATAGAAGAAAATAATTATACACCTATGATTTATAGTTGTAATCTTCCGTTAAAACATATATGGAGTAAAAAAATAAAAGAAAAATATAAAACATGGCTTGCTCAGTATGATAATAAAGTAGATTTAAATTATGATATGATTCAATATACAAGTAAAGGGAAAATAGACGGAATAAAAGGAAATGTAGATTTAAATTATGCCAACTTTAAATTTATAAAAAGAATAGTAGATACAAACGATCCAAATGAACAAGTAATTAAAAACACAAAAATTACTAAGACAAACGACTACGTAACAACCACCACATTTGCCAATTTTAGAAAAGCACCAACTTTCGAACTAGATAATATTTTAACCGATTCACTAGCGCCAAACACAAAATTAAAAAGATTAGGTACAACAGATAATGATTGGTCCAAAGTAGAATATAATGGTCAAATAGGATATATCTATAATTATTATTTAAAAAAAGCATAAAATATTATCATTTTTCTGTAAAATCATATGTAAAACAAGTTATCTTTCAAAAAAATTACTTGTTTTTTTTTTTTTTTTTGAGATAAAATAGGTATAAGATAGGAGAAATTTTGTATGGAAAAGAAAAGCAAAGGAAAAACAATAGTAATAGTTATTTTAGTATTAGCTGTATTAGGACTTGGTGGTTATATTATATATGACAAATTTGTAGCCAAAGAAGACAATAAAGAAGAAAAAACGGAAGTCAATAATAAAACGAAAGAACAAAAAGAAAATTTAGATGAAGTTGCTGATATTCTAATGAATAATCTTGAAAAAAGTCATGCGTGGGAATTTATTGCAACAAAAGACAATCCTAATAATATAGTTTTTGATAAAAATATGATTGATGATAACGTTCTTGCTACTGCTATCGGCAGTGTTTGGTCTACAGATTCCTCATCAGCAAAAATTAGCGATTTAAATAACCTTTTTAAAGTATATAATATTGAAAATTTAAATTATAAAGATATATCTTGTTTTAACAATGATGGTATTTTATACAAATATGATGATTTAGCTAAAGAATATAAATTAAATGAAAATCATCCTGGACATGGATTACCAACCATTCCTGTTCCATCATATGTGAAGAAAAATAATATTGAAAAACAAAACGATGAATATATTTTAACGGTTACTACAATTTATTCTGAAAATCCTGTAGATTTTGAATTTATTTCAGCAGATCCAAAAGGAACTATTAAAATAGCTGATTTTGATTCTTATATGTTGGAAGATGGGAGTATTGATACTAAAAAACTTATAAGCGACTATGAAAACACTTTTGAAGATAAAAAAGCAACTTATCCGAAATACAAATATACTTTCCAAAAAGATAAAGATAATTATTATTTAACAAAATATGAAGAAATACATTAAAGCATAAGAACAAACTACTAGAAATTAAATCTAGTAGTTTTCTTGTCCCTTTTTTATATTGTAAAATCATATGTAAAACAAGTTATCTTTCAAAAAAATTACTTGTTTTTTTTTTTTTTTTTGAGATAAAATAGGTATAAGATAGGAGAAATTTTGTATGGAAAAGAAAAGCAAAGGAAAAACAATAGTAATAGTTATTTTAGTATTAGCTGTATTAGGACTTGGTGGTTATATTATATATGACAAATTATTAAATAATGAGGTAAAAGAACCTGTTAAAACCGAAAAAAAAGATAAAATTAAAATCGAAAAAGATATTTTGAGTGAAGATGAGGCACTAAAACTTGGTAAAGAACGCTATGAATATGTTAGAGATGGATTGTTTTTATGCGGTTATAAACAGGTTAAATATGATGATAGTAAATTATTTGCTTGGAATGAGAACGGAAAACAAATCACAGGTGATTTAAATTATGCGAAAATAACTAATATTGAAGACATAAAAGCTAACTTAACTGAACACTCATTTCTTAATTGGATCAAGGCTCTAGATATTAAACAAGACGGAAATGATTATTATATATATGTAGGTGGCTGTGGAATAGGTCCAGACTATGCATATGATAAATTCGAAATAAAGATTAAAGATATCAAAACAAACACTATTACTTATTCTATTGATGAATATTTTTATATAGAAGATAATAATGGTATTGTTGAAGATATAAATAAAGCTGAAAAGTGTACTACTGATTTTGAAATAATAAAAGAAGATAATAGTTGGAAGATTAAAGAATATACAGATTCATATACTAATTATTTGAATATTGTTAATGATTAATAAAAAAACAAAGAAATATATTAAAAATATTAAGAACAAACTACTAGATGCGAACTAGTAGTTTTCTTATCCCTTTTTTATATTGTAAAATCATATGTAAAATAAGTTATTTAGCGAAAAACTTACTTGTTTTTTTTTTTTTTTTTTTTTTAAAAAAATAAAATTGTTAATAAAAATAAGTAAAAAAAAAAGAAAAAAAAAAAAAAAAAAAAAT
>CAMYRF010000020.1 GCA_947296775.1 uncultured Mycoplasmatota bacterium | reverse complement strand
GATAAATATTATCAATTATTAGTAGAATGGAATGAGAAGATTAATTTAACAGCAATAACTGAAGAAAAAGACGTTTATTTAAAACATTTTTATGATAGTTTGACTTTATGTAAGGTAATTGATTTAAATGATGAAGACAGCTTATGTGATATTGGAACTGGTGCCGGTTTTCCTGGAATAGTTTTAAAAATATGTTTTCCACATTTAAAACTTACTTTGGTTGATGCTTTAAATAAAAGAATTAATTTTTTACAGTTGGTTTGTAATGAACTTAATTTAGATAATGTAGTGTGTGTTCATGCACGTGCTGAAGAGTATGCTTTAAAGAATCGAGATTTATTTGATGTAGTAACTGCTAGGGCGGTTGCTCCTTTAAATGTTTTACTTGAATATTCTATTCCTTTAGTTAAAAAATCTAAATATTTTATTGCTTTAAAAGGTAATGAAGATATTAATGAAAGTAGTAATGCTTTAAAAGTTCTTAATTGTAAGATAGTAGATGAAAATAAATTTTTATTACCTCTTGAAAATAGCAATCGTACAATTATTAAGATCAAAAAAACGGGAAATATTCCCGGGAAATATCCGAGAAGATTTGCTGAGATTAAGAAAAGGCCTTTATAAATAAGGTAAAACTTTAGTTTTTATACTAAAGTTTTTTTTATTTGCAAAAAAATGTTGAATTATTTCCCAAAAAATAGTATTATAATTATAAAAGAATATAGAAGGGAGGGGTACTTTATGTATGAATATGGTAACTTGACATCTTTAAATATCGATGATGTTTTACCAAATAGGTTTCAACCACGTATTCATTTTGATGAGAATAAGTTGAATGAACTTGCTGAATCTATTCGTAAGTATGGTGTTATTCAACCTATTGTTGTTCGTCAAATTGGTGATAAATATGAAATAATTGCTGGTGAAAGAAGATATAAAGCTAGTAAAATTGCAAATAAAAGTACCATCCCTGCTATTGTTATTAACTTAAATGATAAAGAAAGTGAAGAAATTGCTTTACTCGAAAATGTTCAAAGACAAAATTTAACTCCTATTGAGGAGGCTGTATCTTATAAAAGAATTTTAGATATGGGTTATATTACTCAAGCTCAATTAGCGGAAAAATTAGGTAAAACGCAATCTACTATTGCGAATAAGGTTAGGTTACTTAACTTAGATGATCAAGTTCAGTATGCTCTTTTGAATGGGAAAATTTCTGAAAGACATGCAAGATCTTTACTTAGAATTCATGATAAAAATACGCAGATAGAAATGCTTAATAAAATTGTAAATGAACGTTTAACTGTTAAGAAAACAGATGATGCAATTAAGGAATTATTAGAAAATAAGGATGTTAAGCTTATGGAAAATACTGAAGTTATAGAAGATAAATCAAATGATGAACAAGTAAATGTTGATGATCAATCTTTGGAATTGTCAACTGAACTTGATAACCAAAAAGAAGAAAAAGTTAAAGTTCCTTTTGTTAAAAGTGAACCAGTAGAAGATTTATTTACTGAAAGTGAACCTATTAAAAAGCCAGCAAGAGCTGTTGCAAGAGGTAGTCATGAGATTATTAGAGTTAGTTTACCAAAGGAATTGGAAGAAAAACTCATAAGAAAGGAAGAAAAAGGTATGGATATAGATAGAATTATGCGTGAAGCACAAGATATTAACACACCACAAGAAAATAAAGATATTTCTGATTTAATGAAACAAGAAAATCCTGTTTCTAATACTTTTGAATATAGTGCTCCAGCGGAAACTAATGTTATGCCTGAACCGCAAACTCAAGAAGTCAATAATGAAATTCCTTTAGTAAATGAAGAACAAAATAAATTTATTAATTTTAGTGGAATTATTCAACCTGAGGAAGCTTTAAAAACAGAACCAGTTATTACTAATGATGTTAGTTTTGACAGTATTTTTAATCAAACTCCAGTTGATTTACAACCAGCAAATCCAGAGCCTGTAACAGTGGCTCAACCGCTTAATGAAATGGAATCTATTAGTGAGGTGAAAGTAGAAGCCCCTGTTGCTACTGAATCAGTAGATAATGACAATGAATCTATGAGTATTGCGGAAGCTGTTCAAAAAGCAATGAATTCGAAAGCTCCAGAAGAACCAGTTTCTATGACTGAGCCATCAACTATAAATGAGGGTGTAACAGAAATTCATAATAATGTTGATCAAACAGGTGAAATGAATCAATCTACACTTTATAACGAATTGGTGCAATCTGAGATGCCTGTAAGACCAGAACCAGTTATATCTGAACCAATGCAAGAGCCAGTTCAAACATTTGAACAACAACCAATAAATCTAGAGCCAATTATGAGTAATCCACAGCCCGTTGAACCTGCAGTAGTATCTCCAGTAGCTGTATCAGAATCTCCTGTTGATGCTATTTCAGTTCCACCAATGGCTCCAATAGAACCAGTATCTGCTCCTGTGGTAGAAACTTCAATAGAACATATTAATGTAGCTTCTACACCAAGTTTAGAATCTGCTCCAGCAGAACCAATGATTACAAATATTCCCTCACCAGATATTTTAGAAGCACCAACTTCTGGAAATATGGCAAGTAATATAACTGAAAATATTGCTAGTGCACCAGCAAACGATAATAATTTTATTGAAGTTATTCGTTTAATTAGAAATTGTGCTGATGAAATAGAAAAATTAGGTTATAGTATTGATTTAGATGAAATTGATTTAGGAAATAGTTACCAAGCAACATTTAAAATTAATAAATAAATATAATTAAAAGAGTTCTTATTGAACTCTTTTTCTATATTTTAAAATGTGTTATAATGCGTTAAAGGAATGATTTTATGAAAGAAAAATTATATGATAAAATTAAATTAGAGTATGGTGATAAATTTAGTAAAGAGATCATAGATGGATTTTCTTCTCGCAATGTTACTTTAAGAGTAAATACTAGTAAAACTAATACTGATTTTATTAAAGCTGAATTAACTAATTTAGGTATTAATTTTAGAGAAGTTTCTTGGTACAGCGATGCTTTAATTATAGATAATGTTAGGGAAGATTCAATTAAGAAACTGTCTATGTATGAAAATGGTTTAATTTATTTACAAAGTTTATCTTCAATGATACCTCCACTTGTTTTGAATCCTAAAGAAGGTGAATCTATTTTGGATATGGCTGCTGCTCCAGGTGGGAAAACTACGCAAATGGCAAATTTATCTAATAATAACTCATTGATTATGGCTTTGGAAAAAAATAAAATTAGATCTGAAAGACTTAAATATAATATAGAAAAGCAAGGGGCTAAAAAGGTAAGTGTAGTTGTAAAAGATGGTAGAAAGTTAGATGAATTTTTTACTTTTGATAAAATTTTATTAGATGCGCCTTGTAGTGGAAGCGGTACTTTGGATTTAACAGATGATTCTTCTTTTAAAGTATTTTCTTTTGAATTAGTCAATCGTTCGGTAAAATTTCAGAAAGAACTTTTAGAGTCGTCTGTTAGGCATTTGAAAAAAGGCGGAGAAATTGTTTATTCTACTTGTTCTATTTTGAAAGAAGAAAATGAGGATATTTTGAATTATATTGTGGATAAATGTAATGTAGAAATAGTACCTATTGATATGTCTTTATTTACGGGCGTTCCTTTATTACCTGTTACTATTTCTGGAACGATGTGTGTTTGTCCAAATGAATTATATGAGGGCTTTTTTGTAGCTAAAATTAGAAAGTATTAAGTTTATTAAGAGTATAATAATAAAATTAGTATATTAAATTGAAAATTAAGTAAAGTAATTAATGTTATAGAAAATACTATACTATGAACAAGATTTTCTTATCTTGTTTTCTTTATATATAAATGATAAAATATAATAACAGATTATTTACTTTGGAAAGGAGGTATATTATGTTTAATTTAGTATCTTCATATAAGCCTAGTGGTGATCAACCCCAGGCTATTGAAAAATTAGTCGATGGTATTAAAAATGGTAAGAAAGAGCAGGTTTTATTAGGTGCAACTGGAACGGGAAAAACTTTTACAATTGCGAATGTTATAAAAGAAATTAATAAGCCTACTTTAGTACTTGCTCATAACAAAACTTTAGCAGGTCAATTGTATTCGGAATTTAAAGAATTATTTCCTGATGATTATGTGTGCTATTTTGTTTCTTATTATGATTATTATCAACCAGAGGCTTATGTAGCTAAAACGGATACTTATATTGAAAAGGATGCGTCTATTAATGATGAAATTGATGAGCTTCGACATTATGCAACTTCGGCTTTATTAAATAATAAAAATGTTATTGTTGTTGCTTCTGTTTCTTGTATTTATGGTATTGGTGAGATTGAGGAATATCGTAATAAAATGCTTTCTTTGGCTACTGGCGAAACTGTTGATAGAGATAAAGTGATCGAAAAACTTATTGAAATGCTTTATGAAAGAAATAATATTGATTTAAAAAGAGGATCTTTTAGAGTCCGTGGAGATGTTTTAGAAGTTGTTCCTGTTAATCAACATTCTAAGGGAATACGTGTAGAATTTTTTGGTGATGAAATTGATAGAATTAGTGAATTTGATGTTGTAACTGGTGCTATTTTAAGTGATAAAAAAATGGTTACTTTATTTCCAGCTAGTCACTTTGTTACAAGTGAGGATAAATTAAAATTGGCTATAGAAAATATTAAAACGGAGCTAGATGACCAACTTGATAAATTTAAAACTGATAATAAATTACTTGAATATCAAAGACTTATGGAAAGAACTAATTATGATATTGAAATGCTTTCAGAAACTGGATTTTGTAGAGGTGTTGAAAATTATTCTAGGCATTTGGCTTTACGAGGACCTGGTGAAACACCTACTACTTTAATTGATTTCTTTGGCGATGATTTTCTTTTAGTGGTTGATGAATCCCATGTTACTTTACCACAAGTTAGGGCTATGTATAATGGTGACCAAGCTCGTAAAAGAGTATTAGTAGATTATGGTTTTAGACTTCCTAGCGCGATGGATAATCGTCCATTAAAATTTGATGAATTTGAGAAAAAACTTGATAAGGTTATTTATATTTCAGCTACTCCAGGTGATTATGAACTTGAAAAATGTCATAATGAGGTTACTGAGCAAATTATTAGACCTACTGGATTACTTGATCCGTTAATTGAAGTTAGACCTATTGAAAATCAAATCGATGATTTAGTTGATAGAATTAGAAATCAAATCACTAAAAATGAAAGAACTTTAATTACTACTTTAACCATTAGAATGGCAGAAGAATTAACTGGGTATCTTAAAAAAATTGATATTAAGGTTGCTTATTTGCATAATGAAATTAAAACTTTGGAACGTACAAGAATTATTCGTGATTTAAGACTTGGTAAATATGATGTGGTTGTTGGAATAAACTTATTAAGGGAAGGAATTGATATTCCTGAAGTTAGTTTAATTGCGATTATGGATGCAGATAAACAAGGATTTTTACGTAGTGAAAGAAGTCTTATTCAAACTATTGGTAGGGCAGCTAGAAATGCGGATGGTCGTGTTGTTATGTATGCTGATTATATTAGTGATGCAATGAATAAAGCTATTAGTGAAACTGAAAGAAGAAGGTCTATTCAAGAAGTGTATAATAAAGAACATGGTATTGTTCCTAAAACTATTGTTAAGGAAATTAGAGATGTTATTTCTAATAAGGCAGAAATCAAGGAAGAAAAACCGGCTAAAATGAGCAAACAAGAAAAAGCAAAACTTATAATTAATATTGAAAATGAAATGAAGGAAGCTGCTAAAAATCTTGATTTTGAACGTGCTATGGAATTACGTGATATTTTGTTTGAACTTAAGAGTGAATAAGTATGATATAATATAAAGGAATATATTTGGAAATGGGTGAGTTTTTGTGAAGAACAAATTAATTTCATTGGATAATTTATATAAAATTTGTAATTGGGTTTTTAGTATGATAGGTTATGCAGTTATTTTAATTATTACATCTTTGATTTTTAATGATACTTTATATATTGATAATGCTTATTATGGATTATGGAGTTTAATTGCGGCAGTTATTATTTATTTATTTAATAAAACTGTTAAACCTTTACTTGTATGGCTTACTATCCCAATTACTGGCATTACTTTAGGGTTGTTTTATCCATTTATTAATTTAATTATTTTAAAAATTGTTAGTGTTATTTTATATCCTCATTTTCAAATTTATGGTATTTGGTTTGCGGTTTTGGCTGCTGTACTTATTTCAATTTTGAATGTACTTATGGATACTTTGGTTTTAGAAAAAATAAAGGGAAGGGGAAAAGCATATGAATCCAACAATTGATTTAGGTTTTATTAGTATTCATTATTACTCTTTATTTTTGTTTTTTGCGATTATCATTGGTGGCGGTTTAGTTATTAGGGAATCTAAAAAATTCGGTTTTAGTGAAGATTTTATTTGCAACTTGCTATTTATGGCTATAATAATTGGAATTATTGGTGCTAGACTTTATTTTGTTATATTTCATTTTGATTATTATGCTTCAAATCCTTTGGAAATTTTTGAATTTTGGAAGGGTGGTTTAGCTATTCATGGTGGGATTCTTGCTGCGTTGATTTTTATTATTATTTATTTACGAAAGAAAAAAATTAATGTTTTATTAATTTTAGATTTTATTGTAGTTGGTCTTATTGTTGGTCAGGCTATTGGCAGATGGGGAAATTTCTTTAATGGCGAGGCTCATGGACCAGAAACTACTTTAAGTTATTTAAATGATTTATTTATTCCTGAATTTATTATTAATGGTATGAATATAGGTGGTACTTACTATATTCCAACTTTTTATTTTGAGTCTTTATGGTGTTTATTGGGGTTTATTATTTTAATTATTTTTAGAAGATGGAGTAAAAATAAAGTTGGAATGGTTACTAGTTTATATTTAGTGTGGTATGGAGTTGGTAGGTTTTTTATTGAAGGACTTCGTACTGATAGCTTGATGTTATTAAATCTTAAAATGGCACAGTTTGTATCAATTTCAATGATTATTGGTGGAATTATTTTATTTATATTTTCATATAAAAGAAGTAAATATTATAAGGAGGCTGATTAGTTTGGATTATAATTCAATTGTGATTGGGGCTGGACCAGCTGGATTATCAGCTTCTTTATATTTAAAAAGAGCTGGACTTTCAGTATTACTTATAGATAAAGATGCTCCTGGTGGTCAGATGCTTAAGACTAGCGTGGTTGATAATTATTTAGGTTTTGAGTCTATTAATGGCGCAGAACTTGCTTTAGCAATGTTTAATCATGTTAAGAAAGAAGGTATTCCATTTGAATTTTCAGAAGTTATTAAGGTAAGTAGAGATGGGCATTTTGTAGTTGAAACTAAGAATAAGCAAATAAAGTGCAAGAATGTAATTATTGCAACCGGTAGAATACCTGAAAAACTTAATTTACCTGGTGAAGATTCTATTAATGGAATTAGTTATTGTGCGACTTGTGATGGAACTTTTTATAAAGATAAAGTTGTTGGTGTAGTTGGTGGGGGTAATTCAGCACTTACTAATGCTTTATATTTATCTGATTTATGCAGACAAATTTATGTTTTTGTTAGAAGTGATTTAAGAGCTCATGATGATGTGATTCAAAAGGTATTGTCTTGTGATAATATTACTATTTTGAAAGGTTGTGAGATTAGTGAATTTATTTCTAAAGATAATAGTTTAACAGGGGTTATTTTAAAAGATGGAAAACAAATTGAATTAGAGGGTTTATTTGTTGCTATTGGTGGTAAGCCACAGGCTAATTTTATTTCTAATCTTGAACGTGAAAATGGGTATATATTGGTTAATGATCACATGGAAACATCTGTAAAAAATGTATATGCATGCGGCGATGTTATTTCTAAGGATTATTATCAAATTATTACAGCAGCTAGCGATGGTGCGGTAGCTGCTTTGAGTATAAAAGCAGGTGAATAATATGAAAAAAACTAAAATTGCTGTTTTAGGCGGCGGAACGGGAATGAGCATTTTACTTAGTGGATTGAAAAAATTACCCTTTGATATTTCGGCTGTTGTTACGGTAAGTGATGATGGAAGAAGCACTGGTAGATTAAGAGAAGAATTTAATATTCTTGCAGTTGGGGATATTCGTAAAGTTTTAATTAGTTTATCTGAAGAAGAGGATGATGTTAAAAAATTACTTGATTATCGATTTAAAACAAGTAGTGATTTGAATGGGCATCCTGTTGGTAATTTATTATTAACTGGTGCTAAAGAAATTACGGGTAATATGTCTGATGGAATCGAACTTTTGAATTCTATTCTTAAATTAAGAGGCAAGGTGTTACCTCTTACTGAGGATAATGTAATTTTAATGGGGAAGATGGATGATGGATATGTTGTTGAGGGTGAACACAATATTACTGAGGACCATCGTGTTATAAATTCTGTTTTTTATAAGGAAAAACCAATTGTCAATCCAGCTGTTTTAAAAGCTATTAGTGAATCTGATGCGATTATTTTAAGTATGGGAAGTTTATTTACTAGTATTATTCCGAATTTAATTTGTGATGAAGTTAGGGAAGAAATTGAAAAAAGCAACGCTAAAATCATCTATGTTTGTAACATTATGACTCAACCAGGAGAAACTGATGATTTTTTAGTTAGTCATCATATAAAATTACTTAATAGTTATTTAGGTAAAAGAAAGGTTGATGCTGTTGTTGTTAACAATGGGGTGATTAGCCCTGATATTATTGAAAATTATTCAACTTCGGAAGAAAAGGATTTAGTAGAAGTTGATTATGATAAAATTAAAAAATTGGGTGCAGATATTATTGAAGATAATTATGTTTTAATTGAAAATAATATTATTAGACATAATGCTTTGAAGGTATCTGTTAATCTTTTATCATATTTGATGAATTAAAATAGAAGATTTCTTCTGTTTTTTCTTTTGTATTTAAATTTATTCATGTTATAATATTTTGGTAGAAAAAGGTGATATTTATGTCTTTTACAAGTACCGTTAAGGATGAACTTAGTAAGCTTGAGGAAGATGAAATGACTAAAATTTCAGAATTATCTGGAATTATTCATAGTAGTGCGGTTATTGGGAATAGTATTGTTATTACAACGGAAAATAATAGTGTGGCTAGAAAAATATTTTCTTTGATTAAGGATATTTATGATATCGCGCCTAAAATTATTGTCAGAAGAGGATACAATTATAATAAAAAGATGTTATATATTCTTGAAATAAAGTCTAAAGTTGATTCAATTTTAAAAACTTTGGGGATTGATAAAGAAGAACCAGAAGATTTTATTTTAGCTGATGATGAGTTATCACGTGCATATCTTCGTGGCGTATTTATGATGAATGGTAGTATAAATGATCCTAAAACATCTAGATATCATTTAGAATTTAATTTGAATAATGAAAAATATGCTTACTATTTGAATAATCTTTTAAATGAGTATAACTTAAATAGTAAGGTTTTACATCGTGATAATAATTATATGGTTTATATTAAAGAGGCTGAAAAAATCGGAGATTTTTTAAGAATGGTTGGGGCTTTTAAAGCAGTTTTATATTATGAGGATATTAGAATATATAGAGATCATAAGAATATGACTAATCGTTTAAATAATTGTGAACAGGCTAATGTTGATAGAATTATTGAAACTGCTAATAATCAGATGAATGATATTGAACTTCTTAAAGAAAAGGATTTATTTGATTTATTAGACGAAAGAGAGCAGGTGGCTTGTAATTATAGAGAAAAATATCCTGATGCTTCTTTACTAGAACTTAGTGAGATAATTAGTTTGGAAACAGGGAATAAAATAACTAAATCGGGTTTATATCATAGATTTAATAAAATAAAAGAGCTGGCTAAAAAAATAAGAGATAAAGAATCTTAGAAAATAAGAAGCTTTATCTCTTTTATAATATTTAATTAAGTTTTTATCTAATGATATTATCTTTTTGATATAGTGTATATGGTAGAAAATAATGTTGCTAAACGCAAGGATATAGT
>CAMYRF010000019.1 GCA_947296775.1 uncultured Mycoplasmatota bacterium | reverse complement strand
ACTTAGTATCTGGACCCTCACCAATCATCCATAAATTAAATTCATAACCATCATCAACCAATCTTTTTACAGATTTCAAAAGTAACATTAAATTCTTAGCTTTTTCTTCATGACGGCTAACATTAACTAAAGTAATTTTATTTTTTTCAATGACTTCCTCATCAGCTTTTGTTAAAATCTTATTATAATCAATAAAATTATTAAAAACATAAGTTTTACCATTAAAAACAATTCCTCTTTTTGTAAATGAATCTAAAATAGAATTTGCCACAAAAACAATCTTTTGATATTTTTGAATATTAATATAATCAATAAATTTACTAAGTTCATTATCGTCAAATTCAATACTATAATTACCATGAACCCAAATAGCATTATTTTTAGAAAAATGATAAGCAAGTTTGGTACAAGATTTTATTGTTGTTGCATAAGCTGCTGCAAAATCAAATTTATTTTTATATTTAAATTTAAAATAACTTAATTTAACAAAATTAACTAATTTCCTAACAAAAATATTTTTACTTTCACAAATATCAAAATCAATAATATTTACTTCCTTAGGAATATCATTTAAAAATATTCCTTCTTTTTTTGTCAATAATAAACTAACATTATATTTAGAATAATCTAAATTATTAAGTAAACTAACTAGTGCAGTTTCAATCCCACCAAGATCTAAATTATAAGCACAAAACACAATATTTTTTTTCATTTTATCACCTATTTTTCAAAACTAGATTTCAAAGGAAGTTTCTCTTCAAATACGTTAATTAACTCAGTAGAAATCTTTTCAAAATCAAGATCAGAGTTTACATCATTAATACAAACGACAGTAGATTTATCACTTCTTATATAATCAAATAAATCTTGATTGTCATTTTTCAAAACAAAATACTTCCCAAAATCATCGTAAGATTTTACAGAAAAATCGCCTTTAAGCATTTGCCACCATTGAACTGCCCATTGATTAACATCAAAAACACTTCTAAATTTATTTTGACACGTTCTATCAAGCATCTTATATTCTTTATCCCAAACCGCCTTAAAAGAAGATTTTAAAAATGCATTGGCAGTATGAGGAATATCAAAACCACAAAAATAATTCCATCTATTAAGCATTAAATATCTAATATTTCTTTTTTTATATTTCAAATTAAATACTTTAGAAAAATTGTCCTTAACAAATTTGCGTTTATCAAAATTTTTATTAACCAAAAACAAATCGTTTAAAACAATATGATCAAAAAAATTATCGTCAGCATCTTCAGTTTTAAAAGTATTTTCTTTCCAAAAATCACAAGGTAAACCATTATTAAAAAAGTATTCTGGTTCTAATTTATTTAAAATAAACATATCATCATTAAAGAAAACAAAATGTTCAGCCAAATCATCAATTCGATGTAAATTAAGTTCAATAGGATTAGCATTAAAAACAGGCAAATATTTTTCAGGAATATAGTCTTCATGTTTTACTATGTTAAGTTTCGGATTTGTAGTATCAAGCCACTGAGGCAAATGTCCCCACGTAACAAAATGTATTTTATTAACCCACGGTGTGTATTTTTCTACCGCTCTAAACCAATATTTTAACGTTCCCATGTCTCTATATCTATTAATTTCAGCATCTATATCTATTTTTTTATCGCTATATTTATTTTTTTCCTCAAGCCATTTTGGATCACTACCATCAACCCACAAAACAACAAAATCTATTTTTTCTTGCATTTTACATCCCTCCATATGATTAATTGTTATCAATATAATCTTTTATTTTAGAAATAAACCGTTTATTGTTCGAAACAAATTTCTTAGGTTTAAATTGTTTAGCCTCTTCCAAAACTTTATCCAAATTATCAAAATCATCTAGTTTTAAAATATAGCCTTTATCATAAAATGCCTCAGCTATTTGTAATTGATGATCATTAGTATGTTCACCATATTTTTTAAGTCTAGGTGCTGCAATTACCTTTTTACCACGTTTTAAAGCATCAATTATACACCCTACTCCTGCATGCGTAATTAATAAATCACAATCACTAATATACTTATTAAAATCATCCATTGAAACAAGATCAAATATTTTCATATCATCACTTTGGAATTTGGTATATCCCGCCTGAACAACAACCTTTTCCTTAATGTTACCTAAATCAATTTGTTTCTGAATCGCTTCTAGTAACCGTTTAAAACTTTTATCTTGTGTTCCTAAAGTCACAAATATCATATTTTCACTCCTTTAAAACAAGCTACCATAAAATTTAGCTTTTGGGTAAAGTTCAAGCATACTTTCCCATTGTACAATAAATAAATCAGTAAATTTATATAATAATTTACCAGTAATAGTTTTAGTCTGGCTATTCGCAAAAGTTTCAATAAAAATGATTTTACTACCAAAAATTTTACCAATAAGACACATAGGCCCAGCAATATGAGCACCAGTACTAACAATATATTTAGGCCTTACTTTAATATAAGTAAACAATTCGATCCAACAATTAATAAACAATTTAAAAATATAGGTAAACTTATGATCCTTTGTCCCATAAATAACATAACTAATTTTTTCGCCAAACTTCTTTTTTAAATTAAGATTACTAGTCGTTTTTTCTGTCACTATATAGTAATCATAATTTTTAAATAAAGGTTCCAATTGTAAAAGCTCATTTAAGTGCCCTCCAGTACTAGCAATAAACATAACTTTTTTCTTTTTCATAAGTATCACTACTTTCTATAAATATTTTACCAATTTTAACGCCAAATTACAACCTTCCAAAAAGAAAAAGGCTAATGCCTTTTATTTATTCCTCTTTATAAATTTCTTTAATAGCCATTTAAAATATTCATATTCTCCAGTTTTTCTATAAATAGCAAAGAAAATTAAATTTACAACAGCTAATGTAATAATGCCATTTATAATAAATTGTAAGAACGGATTAGATACCGTAATGACACTAATAAGTACTAAAATAATTCCAAGCATAACTAACATTAAAACAAATAATTTAACTTGTTCAATAATAAAATCCTTTTTTTGCTTATGAAAAATCGGCCCATAAACATATTTTGGATAACTATAAAGATATAAGATTAACGAGCTTATAACACCAGCTATAAATACACCCGCTATTCCATACATTTTAACAAAGAAAATTGCACAAACTAAATTTACAATCGATTCAACGATTGGTATTCTTCTATCTTCATAAAATATACCAGCCGCTTCTTTAAATAAATTAATAGTCTTACGCATACCTTGAACATAAAAGTAAATAGCAAGCCATATAACAGCATATAAAGGAAGTAAATATTGTTTCCCTATCCACCATGTTATAAATGGCTGTAATGTTGCAAATAAGCCTATAGAACAAAGTGCATATATCCAAAAGTTGAATAATGTTAATTTTTTATAAACTTCAAAACTCTTTTCCGAATTCTCTTTAACTAACAAATTGCCCACACTAGAAACTATTGAGAAGAAAATTTGTGATAATAAAATTGATATAGAATTAAAAATCAAAAAATAGTTATTATATATACCTGCTTCTTTTAATCCAAGTAACATAGAAATTACAATATAAGCTGTCCCCATAACTATAAATGAACCAATTTTATGACAAAATAATCCTTTAATTTTAGTAAAAATATCTTCTTTAGTTTCCTTATCCATAGAAGCATAATCCTTTTCCTTAATATAAGGATATTTTCTATTTGCAATAAAATTAATAACTAGATTTTCTAAAACTCTAAACACAATTCTTAAAACTAAATATACAATGTAATTTTTTAGCAAGAATAACAACCAAATTTCAAATAAATTTAACAATACTAAATAAACCAAATGAACAATATTTATAATATAATTTTTCTGATTAGCAATCAAAATAGAACGCTTATATGTAATCAAATAAGAAAATACCACATCAATAAGCGCTAAATAATACAATAAATATATATTCTCAGGTATTGACGTTTCTCCAACAAAAATCGGAATCAAAGGTGTAATAGCAATACCAATCACCAAAATAACTCCAGCTATTGTATTGTAACATTTCTTATAAAACCCCATTAATGTTTTAATTTTATCAGTATTATTTTCAGCAATTGGCTTGTACAAATTATAAACAATCGCACTACCAATTCCCATTTCTACAATACCAAGCATCGACATAATATTAGTAAATAATCCATTAGCACCTGAATACTCTAAGCCAAGGCACATTAGGAATATTTTTTGCGTTACAAAGCCAAAAATCATTCCTACTAAACTAGCAAGTGTCGAAAAAATTGCATTATATATCGAATTCTTAGTTCGCATTTATATTCACCATCCAAACATATTTCATTATTTATTAATCATTTTCATATATAAATATAATAAATTAAAGTGATTATTTAAATTTAAATACCTAAACAATCGTGCCCCTTTACCTAATCTATTTTTATCAAATTCTTTAAAAACCTCTACTTCTGTTTTATTTAAATCTTTAATAATTTTTTTAAATTCTTTTCTATTTAAAACATCAGCAAAATGCGCATAGTAAGTAATAAGTCTTCTTGAAAGTTGTATATTATATAAATCAACATACTCCTCATTATCACCAATTACCTTTAAAACCTTATTCCTTAAGTTAGGGATTTTTTTTAAATTACGTATCATATTATCAATGCCACGCGTTAAACTAGTTTCAGTTTCACAGTATTGATATAATGGCTTTGCGATAAGTGTAATACTATCAATATTAAGCATATAATTTAAAACAAACAAAAAATCTTCACCATAATCTAATTCTTCATCAAATAACAAATTCTTATTTTTAATAATATCTGTTTTGTATAAATAAGTACAACTACCACACGAAACTTGACCAGAAAGTAATAAATTTATTACTTTATTTAAATCAAGTTCACCATCGTTATAATCATTATATATATTAGTGTATAATCCAACACTACCATCACTATAAACAGAATTCATTAAAAACTGTACAGCATCAAAATCAGAAACACTATTAATACAATTTTCAACCGCATCACTAGTAATTAAGTCATCTGCATCAACAAACATCAAATATTTACCAGTCGCATTTTGAATTCCTAAATTTCTAGCTGAAGACACGCCACCATTACTTTTGTCAAAAACTTTAATTTTATCATCCGTAAGTGCGATTTTTTTCATAATCTTTAAACTATTATCCTTAGATCCATCATTAACAGCTATTATTTCAATATTTTTATAGCTTTGATTGCTTAAACAATTTAAAAGTCTTTCAATATTATCCTCTGCATTATAAACTGGTACAATAATGCTCACCATATCTTTCATGAAAATCACCTATAATCATTTTATAACAATTAACAACATTTTACAAGATAATAAAAGATTAGGAACTAAATTCCTAATCCTCAGCCTCTTCTAACATATTAGTTATAAATATACCATAACCTTTATGTGGATTATCTACTACAACATGAGTTACCGCACCAATAATGTAATCTCCTTGAACAATTGGTGATCCACTCATCCCTTGAATAATTCCATTGGTTTTTTCCAACAAGTTTTTATCGGTAATTTCAAACACAAAATTTTTAGTATCCTGTTCTTTCTTATTAACTTTAGTTATGTTAATTTCATATTCCTTAATTTCTTTCCCATCAAGAACTGTTAAAATTTTGGCTTTACCAGTCTTAATATCCGATGGTTTAGCTACTTTATAAGTATCTTTATCAGGTAGTTTATCAGTATATGTACCAAAAATTCCTTTAGTTGTATTTTCAGCTACATCACCAGTTGTTTTGTTAGCATCATACTTAGCTTGTTTCTCACCAGGACTACCATCAGAACTTGGAATAACACCAGTAACCGTAGAATCAAAAATTTTACCATCTTTAATTTCTAATAATTTACCAGTAGTCTGTTCTTGTATTTCATGACCTAAAGCTCCAAATAATTTTGTTTCAGGATCAATAAAAGTCAAAGTTCCAATTCCAGTAACACTATCTTTTACATAAAGACCTGTTTTATATACATTATCATCATCTTTATACAATTTTAAAGTCGCAGTTTTTTCTTTATCACCGCGTAAATATCCAACAGATACAGTACCATCACTAGAATCATTAATTTTCAACGCCATATCTTCAATATTTTTGACTTTATTATCATTAATAGTAGTTATAATATCGCCAGTCTTTAAACCTGCCTCAGTTGCTGGAGAAGAGCCATCAACATCATAAACACCAACAATTAAAACACCATTCGAATTTAAAGTAATACCAATATTTTCCCCACCTACAATAACTTTGTCAGAATATGCTAAAGCATTTATGGGTATAATAAAAAATGATAAAAGAAGCACGATGACAGTTTTTTCAAAATTTTTAAAAAACAAAAAAATCATCTCCTATAACATAAATCAGACTACATTATTATTATAATTCAAAATAAAAAAAATAAAGGTAGAATATTCTACCAATATTAATTATTTTTAAAAGCAAAAATATAAGCATCTCTGCACATATCTTCAATATCTTTTTCAGCTTTCCATCCCAGTTTTTCATTAGCTAAAGAAGGATCTGCATAATACTCATCAATATCGCCAGGTCTTCTTTCATCAATGACATAAGGTACAGCGACATCATTTACCTTTTCAGTAATCTTAATCAACTCCATAACACTATGTCCTATTCCAGTGCCTAAATTAAATATGCTAAGACCATCATTACTATTCAAATAATCGATTGCCTTAATATGACCTTTAGCTAAATCAACAACATGAATATAATCGCGTACTCCAGTACCATCTTCAGTATCATAATCATTACCAAAAACATGTACTTTATCATACTGTCCAGTTGCAACTCTCATAATATAAGGCATTATATTATTTGGAACACCATTAGGATTCTCCCCGATTAATCCACTTTCATGAGCCCCAATTGGATTAAAATATCTTAATAATGCAATATTCCACTTATCATTAGAATGACTTAAATCTTTTAAAATTTGTTCAATAAATAATTTAGTATATCCATAAGGATTTGTTGGCGATAAAGGAAAATCTTCTTTCATTGGTAATGTATCAGGCACACCATAAACACAAGCAGAAGAAGAAAATACAAAATTATAAACTTTATTATTATCCATAACTTCAAGTAAAGATAATGTAGAATCAATATTATTACGATAATATTTTAACGGATTAGCAACCGATTCGCCAACTGCTTTATATCCTGCAAAATGAATAACTGAATCGATATTTTCTTTCGCAAAAACACTTTCTAAAAAATTTTTATCGCAGACATCACCTTCATAAAAAACAAATTCTTTATCCGTTATCATCGAAATTTTATCAAGGACTTCCCCAGAAGAATTAGAAAAATCATCAATAATAACAACTTCATGTCCAGATTCTAACAATTCAACAACCGTATGACTACCAATATATCCAGCGCCTCCAGTAACAAGTATCTTCATTTTATCACTCTCCTAATATTTTAATATTAACACACTTCATAATATAATTCAACTTTGCACATCCTTGTAATTACATAGAAAATATGTTAAAATAACAGGCAAAAAAGAGGTGCGATATATGATGAAAACAAATAAAAAAGAATTAATAAAAGATTTAAAAAATCCAAGAGCAATCATCCCTAATCTTTTAAGTACATCAAGAATGTTTGCCCCTCTTGTTATCCCGCCTCTTGTCATATCAGGAAATATTCCACTTGTTTTACTAGCTACTACCGCATTCTTATCTACTGATTTTTTAGACGGAAAAATTGCAAGAGCATTTAACGGCCAAACAAAACTAGGTCAACTTCTAGACCAAATTTCAGATAAAGTGTGTTCAATCGGGCTTTTACTAGCACTAATACCTTCTATTCCGTTAACGATAGTTCCCCTAGCCTTAGAAAGTACAATCGCATTAATAAATATTAAAGCATCCACAAAAGAACATAAAGGTGATGGCAAAAGCACTCAATGTGGCAGATTAAAAATGTGGCCACTTAGTATATCCATAATTTCTGGTTACAGTATGTTATTATCATCTTCAATAATTTTTGAAGTTCTAACACATCTAAGCATATTAACAACAGCTGCTTTAGAAGTTGTAAACATTAAAGAATATTATGAATTATCAAAATCAAAAGATGATGAAGAAAAAATAAAAGCAACTAATCAAGTAGCAGAAAACCAAAAGCAAAAAACAAAAAACAATCAAAAACAAAAAGATATTACATATACCGAAATAACAGAATATATCCAGCAATGTCCAAGCATATCAGAATTAAATGAAATAAAAGAAATAATCAGTTCAGAAACAACAATACAACCAAAAGAAAAAACAAAACAAAAAAAGCGATAACAAATCGCTTTTTATTGTGTAAGCATCCCACTAAAGGTCACATAAAGTAAAAATCCAACTAATATAATATATAATATCGCACCATTAATCATTTCAAATCTGGTAGATTTATATTTAACACCTACAGCCATAGTTGCAAACACACCACCAATTAAACCGCCAATATGTCCCCAATTGTCAATTCCAGGTGCCATACCAATAAGTAAGTTAAGAATAATTAAAGGAATAATTTGCGATTTAACAACAGATTCCAAATATACACGGTAATGATAACCAAAGTATACAAGCGATCCAAGAAGACCAAAGATGGCTCCAGAAGCTCCAACACTATAACCGCTGCTCATAAATATAGATAAACAGTTTCCAGCAAAACCACTAAGTAAATATACAATAATATATTTAGCTTTACCTAAGAAACTCTCAAGTTGCATACCAATAACATAAATCGCATAACAGTTAAACGCTAAATGAAGCAAGTTAGCGTGTAAAAACATTCCTGTAAATAAGCGATAAAACTCTCCATGCGTAACCATAAACCTATTAACCGCAAAATCATCAACTACACCAAACATATGACTTAAAAAATAAATAATAACATTAATCGCAATAAGTGCATAAGTCACAACAGGTCTTTTCATCGTAAATACTTCTTCATTCATCTTCGCTTCACCTTCATTCTTTTTTGAAATATCCCCAGTTAACTTCATAAATAACTCCACACCTTTTTCTGTGAAAGTCATCTCTTTAGTAATATCTGGAAAAGTATCAATAATAAAATTATATTTATTTAAATCATCTTCCTCATTAATTTGCGCAATATCAATTTTAGGAATATCTTCAAATTTATTTAAATTAACATTATCATTAAGATTAACAAAAATACTAAGCGCATTAATTTTAAAAGAAAGAGTCTTTTTCTTTATCATTTTCATCAGTTTTCTTGTTTTAAATAAATCAAATTCAAATTGTTCATCATTATGAATATAACTAGAAACAATTCTTACAATTTTATAATCTTCTTCTAAATTTTCAAGCCAAATTTCTCCCTGAACTCCCCTGATTACAATCGGAGTATAGTTTTTTTCAGAAATAAAATATCTAAGTAATTTCATAACAAGCTCGTCATTAGGATCAGTAACCATTTCTTCCATAAATATCCTCCTATTCAAAATGTTTCATTATATTTATAAATTTTAAAGGCAGCTCACTATCAAACTGCATATATTCACCACTACTAGGATGAAGAAAACCTAGCTCTTTTGCATGCAAACATTGTCCAGAGTTATCAATAAGCTTTCTTTTGCCATAAACAGGATCATTAACAATCGGATATCCAATATAATCCATATGAACCCTAATCTGATGAGTACGACCAGTTTCTAATTTTAATTCGATCAAAGTAACCTCATCAAATCTTTTTAAAACTTTAAAATGCGTAATAGCTTCCTTACCATCAGGATTGATCGCCATTTTTTTACGGGCATTTAAAGATCTACCATTAGGCGCATCTATAAGTCCTGTATCATTAGGAATAACTCCCCATACTAATGCTACATATTTTCTATAAGTTTTCTTTTCAGAAAGTTCTTAAGCCAAAATATCATGAGCCTTATTATTTTTAGCTACCATTAATAACCCAGTTGTATAAGCATCTATTCTATGCA